>JAVJTC010000026.1 GCA_040219085.1 Acidimicrobiales bacterium | reverse complement strand
GCAGTGACACCGATGGCGACACCACCGGCGGGACCACGGGTGGCGACACCACCGGCGGGACCACGGGTGGCGACACCACCGGCGGGACCACGGGTGGCGACACCACCGGCGGCAGTGACACCGATGGCGACACCACCGGCGGCGACACCACAGGCGGGACCACGGGTGGCGACACCACCGGCGGCGGCACCACAGGCGGGACCACAGGCGGCGGCACCACAGGCGGGACCACAGGCGGCGGCACCACCGGCGGCGGCACCACCGGCGGGACCACAGGCGGCGGCACGACCGGAGGTGGTCCGGTCCCTGCCGGCGCATCCACGCGAACCCTCTGCGACCCGCTCGCCTCGACCGCGAGTTCGATCATCAACGGCGGTGGTCAGGCGCTGCACACCGCCGAGGCGGACTACGTCGACTGCTTCTGGCTGAAGGGCATCGACACGGCCGTTGCGGTCTTCTACTCCCCCGACGCCAGCGAGTACGAGGCCGCCAAGGAGTTCGCCGACCCGTTCGGCGGGCTCAGCGTGCCGGCCGTTCTCGAAGAAGGCGTCATCGTGGCACTCTCACCGAACGGATGGACGGTCGGCGTCGCGGTCACCATCGGTGAGAGCGGTTTCGACCAGGGCGCAGCCGTGAACATGGCCGAAGCGGCGCTCGACGCGCTCGCGGCGATCGCCTGACCGGGACGGGAACTCAGGACCCGTTGCGGCGGGACCGGTCGCGGTAGTCCCGCGCGGCGCCGGTCTCGGGCTCCACCTCGAGCCAGAGCCCGTCGATCATGACGACCCGCACGGGCTCTCCCTGCGCGATCGGCGTCGCCCGGTTGGTCCTCGCCCGCCACAGCGAGTCACGAACCGACACCACGCCGTCGGGGTCGACGTCCTCGACCGCTTCACCCAGCTCGCCGATCATCCACTCGCGACCGATCGTCGGCGTCGAGAACCGGGTCCGCACCATGGCGGGCATGCCGCTCACCATGCCGACCACCACGCCGAGGACCCCGACGAGCATCGGTATCCACGACATCGACACGCCGTCGTAGAGAGTCAGCGTCCCGGCGATGAACGCGGCTGTCCCGATGACGGTCCACGCGCGCGGAACACCCGTCTGGACGTCGACCGCGAAGCCGAAGAACGAGAACACGAGAACGCCGATCGCCCAGTTGTTCGTCGGTAGGACCGCCAAGCCGTAGCAGGCGAAGGCGAACGAACCGGCCCCCACGACACCGGCGATGCCGACCCCGGCCGTGAAGAACTCGAACAGCAACAGCGACAGGCCGGTGGCGAAGAGCAGATAGGCGACCGGCGGGCTCGCCACGGTGTGCAACAACTGTTCGAACAGATCGAGCCGGATGAAGCGGACCTGCGTGACCGGCTCGCGGCGGAGCTCGTCGCCCTCGTCGATCGTGCGGACCTCGAAGCCGTAGTTGCCGAGCTCCACGAGGAAATCGCCCAGCACCGGGGCCGGGAACTCGGTGATGCCGGCCTCGAGCGCCTCGGTGTGGCCGATCGTGCGGTCACGGAGAAGATCGCCACCGTCGTCCCAGACCGTGGCGAACTCCGTCGGGTCGAGAACCTGGTCGCCGAGGTTGCCGATACGCGATCCCGGAGCGACGCCGATCCGTTCGGTCACTCCGATGAGCTGGGCGACCTCACCGGTGGCGCGGGAACCACTCGGACCGACCCATGCCGTGACGGGAACCTCGGAGTCCGTTATCTGCGTCGCCAGTTCGGCGAGGCGTTCGGGGGAGACGACGGCTCCCGTCGAGTTCACCTGGAGGACGAGTACCAGCGCACCCTGGTCCTCGGCGTCGCTGATTGCATCCGAGACGAAGTCGGCGAGGACAGGATCGAGCAGGCCACTGACCTGGGCGACGATGGCCACGCCGGCATCGGTGTCCACAGGGTCGCCGTCCTGGGCAGCGGCAGGCGTCGCCAGGCCGCTGAAGAGGGTCGCGAGCAGACCTGCGAGCAGCAGGATGAGCGATAGTCTGCGGGTCGTCACGGGGCGAATCGGCCTCGTCGGGGCGAACGGATGGATCTGACGGACTTCTTCAGGAGCTCGAAGGTTGTCGTCGTCGCCGGCAAGGGTGGCGTCGGCAAGACAACCGTATCCGTCGTGCTCTCCGCCGCGGCAGCCGAGGCGGGACTGCGATGTCTGCTCGTCGCGATCGCAGGCCGGGCCGAGACCTCGGAAGGCGTGGGCATCGATCCGGACATCGGCCGGATCGTCCGCGAGGGCGGCCATGTCGAGGTGATGCAGCTGACGCCGGCGATGGTGATCCAGGAGCAGGTGGCCAAGCGCCGCGCCGAGGAGGTCGGCCGCCAGATCGAGCGCCGCGAGGAGCTCGCCCGTCTGCTGCGGTCCTGGTCCCCGGGGCTCAGCAGCCTGCTCCTGCTTGCGAAGATCCGGAAGCTCTCGGAGCGGACCGACCTCGACCTGATCGTCGTCGACGCCCCCGCCACGGGCAACGCCTCGCTGTTCCTGCGCGCCCCCACCGCCACTCTCGAGACCATCGAGAGCGGGGAGTTGCGCTCACAGGCGGAGCTGGCCCAGGCGATGCTCACCGACCCGAGCCGGTGCCAGATCACGCTCGTGACGCTTGCGGCGGAATCACCGGTGAACGAACTGATCGAGACCGCGTACGAACTCGAGGACGAGATCGGCGTGAAGCTGGGTCCGGTCGTCGTGAACGCGGTCGAGGGCGCTCCAGAGGGGCTGCCCGATCCCGAGACATGGCAGGCACCGGCCGACCTCGGCCTCTCGTCCCAGGAGGTGGCCTCACTCGTTGAGGCCGTCGCATTCACCCGGGCGCGCCACCGCCTCGAAGAGCGGGAACTGTCGCGGCTGCGCGAAGAACTCCCCCTTCCACGGATCGAGCTGCCGCTGATGCCCTCGGTCGGACTCGACGACGAGGCGCTGCAGACCCTCGTCGACCGCCTGCGCGACGGAGTCGCCGCGCTCACCGCCCGATGACACGGCGGGAGCGGGCCCTCGTCGACCACGAGGTGGTCCTCTGTCTCGGGACCGGTGGGGTCGGCAAGACCACGGTCGCCTCGGCGCTCGCGTTGCAGAGCGCGTTCGCGGGACGTCGCGCCCTGGTGGTCACCGTGGACCCCGCCCGGCGGCTCGCGGGAGCCCTCGGCGTCGAACTGGGCAGCGAGCCGGTCGAGGTCACCGGCGAGTGGGACGGGCGACTCGACGCCCTGATGCTGGACCGACGCCAGGCACTCGACGCCGCGGTCCGTCGCCATTCGCCGGACCCGGCGACCGCTGCCAAGATCCTGGCGAACCGGTACTACCAGAACCTTCTCGACGTGGCTCCCGGCGCCACTGAGCACGCCGTGACGGAGGTCCTCCACGAGCTGCACGGCCGCGGCGAGTGGGATCTGATCGTGATCGACACGCCGCCGGCCCGCGACGCCCTTTCCATCCTCGCCGCCCCACGGCTGATGATCGAGCTCGCGAGTCGGGGAATGGGGTCTGGCACAGGCACGATGTCGCGGATCCGGCGGGCGGCGATCAGCACCGGCTTGAAGGCGGTCGGTCGGATCATCGGGGCGTCGGTCGTGGAGGACCTGCGGATCTTCTTCGAGGCACTCGCTGGTCTGCGAGCCGGCCTCGAGGAACGCGCCGGAGCGATCGAGGCGCTCCTGGTCAGCGACCGCGTGGCCTACGCCTGCGTCACCCGCCCGCGCCTCGACACCTTGACCGAGGCACGCACGATCCGCGATCAGCTCGTCGCAGATCGACGACAGGTCCACACGGTCTTCGTCAACCAGATGCGGCCAGATCCGCCGTCGCGAGACCCAGCGGCGCTGCGGGCACTCGCTTCAGAAGCGGACATGCCGACCGCCGCCGCCCTGAAGGCGCTGGCGCACCTCAAGGAGGTCGCGGCACTGGAACGGTCGCTCGTCGACGAGTTGGCGCGTGACATCGATGCCGACGTGGTCAGGCTCACGATGCTCGAAGGCGACGTCCACGACGTGTCGGGAGTGGCCGCGATCGCGCGGATGATCGAAAGCGGGCACTGAGCCCGCGTCCGATCAGAGGTCGGGCGTCTCGTCGAGGCGGGCGACCGCTTCCTCGAGTGACTCCGTCACCGGGACGATCCGGTCGAAGCCGGTGGTGTGCAGGAGGCGGGTGAGCGCCGGGCGCGAGCAGGCGACGGAAACCCGTCCCTCGGCCTCACGGACACGTCGGATACCGCCGATCAGCGCACCGAGGCCGGCGGAGTCCATGAACGGCACGTCGGACAGGTCGATGACCAGGCGCGGCCGCGTGGACAGTTCACTCAGCGTCTCGCGGAACTGGCCGACGGTGTACGCGTCGAGCTCCCCGGCGGGACGGCACACGACGTAGTCGCCGTCGTCGTTCTCGTCGATGGTGATGTCGAGCACAGCATCCTCCGGGTTCTCGTCGCTGGCGATGCTAGCGCCCGGGACCGGCGGCCCGGCCGCCCGAGGCCGGGGTTCGTCTCGTGTCCATCCCGGACGGTGCGGTACCGTTGCGGCCCGTGACCGACGTGTTGCTCGCCACCGACGCCGACTGGATCTTCGACGAGGTCGCCGCCGCGCTCGCCGACGGTGACACAACCGTGCACCGTGTCCGCGCCGGCCGCGACGTCCGGCGGACCGTCGCCGTGATCCAGCCCGACCTCGTCATCCTCGATCTCCAGATCGGGTCCATGGGCGGTATCGCGACGTGCCTGGATCTGCGACTCGAGTCCGGGGCGGGACGTCTGCCGGATCAGCGGATCCTGCTGCTCCTGGACCGTGAGGCCGACGTCTTCATCACCCGGGAGGCGAAGGCGGACGGGTACATGATCAAGCCCGTGGACTCGTTCCGCATCGGCCGGGCCGCTCAGGCCCTGCTCGACGGCGGCACCTGGAGTGAACCGGTCGCGGCGCCCGCCCGATAGCATCCGAGTTCGCACATCACGGGCTGTGGCGCAGTTTGGCTAGCGCGCTTCGTTCGGGACGAAGAGGTCCCGGGTTCAAATCCCGGCAGCCCGACAGCCACCCTTGCAATCCGACGCATGACCCCTGGCAAGCACCACGTTCACGTGGCCGTTCAGGTGACCGGACGTCCCGCAGGCGCGGAACGACGACGCTGCGAAACCTAGGCGCGGTGTTCGAGCGCCCCGAGGAGGTCGCCGACCATGTGGTGGGCCTCGAGGGGGTGGCGCATCGGCACGTCGGTCTTGAGGTGGTAGTGGTTGCGCCGGCCGACCTTCTCACGCTCGATGTAGCCCGCGGCCTCGAGATCGGTGATGATTCCCATCGCCGTGCGTTCGGTGATGCCGACGAGAGAAGCGATGTCTCGCAGCCGCAGATTCGGGTTGGTCGCGATCGCCAACAGCACGTGGCCGTGGTTGGTGAGAAACGTCCAGCGGGGCGACTCGTCGGTTTCGGTGCTCATTGGTACCCCATTGGTAGAGGATTGATTCCACCCACATGTCATGTAAGTGAAACTTGCTCGCTACGGATAAACGGACTTCACGGACACTACCCCCGTCGGACGACGGAGACACGTTTCGCTACCCCTGTTGAGTTCACCTTTCGTTAACCCGCCCGCCGACCCCCGTTCGACCGGCGTTCGGCCAGACTGTCCGCGGTGCCGCCTGAACTCGTGATCTTCGACAACGACGGCGTCCTGGTGGACAGCGAGCCGTTGTCCAACTCGGTCATGGCGACGGTTCTCACCGAGCTCGGCGTGCCGACGACCGTCGAAGGCTCGATGAGCAGATTCCTCGGTCGATCCCTGCCTGCGGTTCGTCACATCGTCGAGACCGAGGACGGGATCACGCTCCCGATCGACTTCGAAGGGAGCTATACCGACCGCCTCCACGATCTCTTCACGACGTCATTGACGGTGGTACCCGGGATGCGCGATGTGGTCGAAGCCGTAGCCGGAGCCGGCATCGCCTACTGCGTCGCGTCCTCCGGCGGCCACGACAAGATCCGACTCACCCACGCCCTCGTCGGCCTGACAGACCTCTTCGCAGACCTCACGTTCAGCGCGGACGACGTCGCGCACGGAAAGCCCGAACCCGACCTTTTCCTACATGCGGCCGCGTCGATGGCTGTCGACCCCGCCGCGTGCATCGTCATCGAGGACAGCCCGGCGGGCGTCGAGGCCGCCCGACGGGCCGGCATGGACTGCATCGGCTTCGCGGCCCGGACCGGCACGGGTGCACTGCACGCAGCCACCCTGGGGGTCGTCACCGCCGCTGACGACATCGGCCCGATCCTCGGCCTCTAGGCTCTAGCCGTGCAGATTGACGTCATCGTCGAAATCCCCAAGGGCTCGCGCAACAAGTACGAGGTCGACCACGAGACGGGCCAGATCCGCCTCGACCGACACCTGTTCACCGCCACGCGCTACCCCGCCGACTACGGCTTCGTGCCCGACACCCTCGCCGAGGACGGCGACCCGTTGGACGTGCTCGTCCTCCTCGAGGAGCCGACGTTCCCGGGATGCGTCATCGGCGCCCGCCCCATCGGCGTGATGTGGATGCGTGACGAGGCCGGGCCCGACGCGAAGATCCTCGCGGTGCCCGCCGGCGACCCGCGCTGGGACGAATGGCGGGACCTTTCCGACGTGCCCGACCACCTGATGGCTGAGATCCGCCATTTCTTCGAGATCTACAAGGCGCTGGAGCCCGACAAGACCACCGAGGTGCGCGACTGGGAGGGCCGGGAGTCCGCGGAGCGTGTGGTCGAGGAGTCCCGCCGCCGCCACGACGAGCATCACTGACGCCCCACCGCCGCGACTACGGTCCCCGCGATGCAGATCGGCGAGTTCCAGGACCTGATGGAGAACCTCTATGGCGACGCCGACCGCGAGCGCGGGATACCCGCCACCGTTGCCTGGCTGGCCGAGGAACTCGGTGAGCTCGCCCAGGCGGTGAGGAAGGGCACGACCGCTCAACAGCTCCACGAACTGGGCGACGTCTTCGCGTGGCTCGCGTCGCTCGCGAACCAACTGAACCTCTCGCTCGAGGACGCGGCCGACCGCTACGTCACCGACCCGCCGCTCTGAGATCCCCGCTCTACGAACGGCGGGCGAGCAGTGCCTCGGCGATCTGGACCGCGTTGAGCGCGGCGCCCTTTCGGAGGTTGTCCCCTGACAGGAACAGCGCCAGACCGTTGGGCACCGTCGGATCCCGGCGGATCCTGCCGACGTAGGTGGCGTCCACGCCGGCCGCCTTGAGCGGCGTGGGGACGTCGGTCAGGACGACCCCGGGTAGGCCCGTCAGCAACTCGGTGGCGCGCGCCGCGCTGAGTTCACGCTCGAACGACGCGTTGATCGCGAGCGAGTGGCCGGTGAAGACGGGAACCCGCACGCACGTGGCGGACACCTCGAGGTCGGGCAGGCCCAGGATCTTGCGGCTCTCGTTGCGGAGCTTGCGCTCCTCGTCGGTCTCGTCCGAGCCGTCGTCGAGCAGGCTCCCGCAGAACGGGATCACGTTGTGGGCGATCGGTTCGACGAACTTGTCGCCCGGCGGGAACTCCACGGCGCGACCGTCGTGGGTGAGCGCGAGGGCACCGTCGATGGTCTTGTGCAACTGCTCGTCGAGTTCACGCACCCCGGCCAGGCCGGCTCCGGAGGTGGCCTGGTAGGTCGAGACCACCAACGAGGTGAGGCCGGCCTCACGTGCGAGGGGGTCGAGGACCGGCATGGCCACCATCGTCGTGCAGTTGGGATTGGCGACGATCCCCTTGGGGATGTGTGCCAGCGCGGCCTCGTTCACCTCGGGGACCACGAGCGGGACGTCGGGGTCCATGCGCCAGGCCGAGGAGTTGTCGACCACGATCGCCCCGTCCGCGGCGACCTTCTCGGCCAACTCCCGGGAGGTCCCGCCACCGGCGGAGAACAGAACCACGTCGAGATCGCCGTAGTCAGCTGTCGACGCGTCCTCGACCGTCACCTCCGCCCCGGCCCATGGCAGTGTCGTGCCCGCCGAACGGGCTGACGCAAAGAAACGGATCCGGCCGACGGGGAACTCACGCTCGGCGAGGATCGACCTCATGACGCCGCCGACCTGGCCGGTTGCTCCAACGATTCCGATGTCCATGCTTCGAGGCTACCGGCCACCGTCG
This sequence comes from Acidimicrobiales bacterium, assembly GCA_040219085.1. Lineage (NCBI taxonomy): Bacteria > Bacillati > Actinomycetota > Acidimicrobiia > Acidimicrobiales > Acidimicrobiales bacterium. The sequence goes on along the minus strand of JAVJTC010000026.1, from coordinate 53,149 downwards.
GAGCGCCCCAGGGGTCATCGAACCGCTCAGGTCACACCGACCGGTCCTCGGGGGCGAGATGGAGTTCGAAGGCGGCGTGCAGCAGCTGGATCGACCGTTCCGCGTCGGACTCGTCCACGACGCAACTGATCCGGATCGGCGAGGTCGAGATCATCTCGAGGTTGATACCGGCGTCGGCGAGGGTCTCGAACATCTTGGCGGCGACGCCCGGGTTGGTCTTCATGCCGGCGCCGATGAGAGACACGAGGGCGATCGTCTCGTCGAAGGAGGTGTCCTTGGCACCGATCGCCTCCACGAGGCCGGCCGCAGCGGCGGTCACGGCGTCGATCTGGCCGCGCGGGACGGTGAACGAGATGTCGGTCACCCCCTGATCCGACACGTTCTGAACGATCATGTCGACGTTGACGTCGACGTCCGCGAGCGTGCGGAACACGTTGGCAGCGACGCCCGGCTGGTCCGGGACGCCGCTGATGGTGACCTTTGCCTGGTCGACCTCGTGGGTGACCGCGCGGATGATGGCCTTCTCCATGGACGAATCCTCCTCGGAGACGATGGTGCCCCGTTCCCAGGTGAACGCGGAACGGACGTGGAGCGTGACCCCGTAGGCGCGTGCGACCTCGACGGAACGCATCGCGGGCTTGGGGCAACCGGTGGCGGTCATTTCCAACAGCTCGTCGAAGGTGACCCGTGACATCTTGCGGGCGTCGGGCACGACGCGGGGATCCGTCGTGAACACACCAGACACGTCGGTGTAGAGCTCACACGCGTCCGCGTCGAGGACCTGGGCGAGAGCAACCGCAGTGGTGTCGGAACCGCCCCGACCCAGGAACGTCACGTCCCTGTCCACCGACACGCCCTGCGAACCGGCGACGACCGGGACGCGCCCGGCCGCGACGGCCTCACGGATACGGTCCGGCCGGATCTCACGGATACGGGCGTTCTGGTGGATGCCGTCGGTGATGAAACCGGCCTGGCTGCCGGTGAACGAATCGGCCGGTACGCCCAAATCTGCCAGCGCCATGCAGACGAGAGCACAGGCCTTGCGCTCGCCGGTGGTGATCAACATGTCCATCTCACGACCGGGCCTGGTGCTCGAGACGGCGTGCGCCACCCGCAGGAGCTCGTCGGTCTCCTTGCCCATCGCCGACACGACCAGAACGATCTGGTCGCCGCGCTTACGGGCCGCCGCGACCTGACGCGCGACCTCCCGGATGCGATCCGGGTCCGCGACGGAGGTGCCGCCGAATTTCTGTACGAGCAGAGCCACGGGCGCTCACGCTATCGCCGCGTTGTGGCCGGCCCCGACGGCACCGCTATCGCGGACCGCCCCGCGGGCGGTAGCTTGCCTGCGCATGGGTACCGACAAGCGTGAGCGCCAGAAGCAGGGCCGACAGGAGAGACTCGCCGAGAAGCAGGCCGCTGAAGCGCGCGCCAAGCAGCGCAAGACGATCATCCGGGTGGGCGTTCTCGCCGCCATCGCCGCCATCATCATCGTCTTGTTCGTCACCCTCGGAGGCGACGACTCCGACGACAGCCTCGTCGGCGGCGACACCAGCACCACGACGACCACCGCACCGCCGGAACTCGTCCTCGAGCCTTTCGTGGACAGCGACTACGGCGAGGGTGAGTGCGCTCCCGTCGACGGCGTCGACGAACCCGTCACCACCTTCGACGACGCCCCGGCACTGTGCATCGACCCCACCGAGACCTACGTGGCGACGTTCGCGACCACCGCCGGCGACATCGTCGTGGAACTGACCGCCGCCGACACACCCGGCACGGTCAACAACTTCGTGAACCTCGCCCGCTACGGCTACTACGACGACACCCTCGTCCACCGGGCGGACGACAGCATCGGCATCCTCCAGGGCGGCGCCCCCACCACGAACTCGGCCGCAGATCCCGGTCCCGGCTACACGATCCGCGACGAGGGCGCCGGCTTCACGTACGAAGCCGGGCAGATCGCCATGGCGAACCGTGGGCCCGACACGGCAGGCGGCCAGTGGTTCTTCACCGTCGACGAGAACGCGGCGCTGCTCGACGCCCAGGGAGCCTGGACGGTCTTCGGGGAGGTCACCGAGGGTCTCGACATCCTCGTGGACGTCCTCGCCACTCAGGTCGACGACGACAGCGGCCTCGGAGGCAGCCCCGACCCCGACGTCGTCGTCGAGTCCGTCACGATCACGACGCCCGACGGAGCCGGAAGCCCCGCCGAGAGCTGAGCTCACACAGGCGAGGGAAGGTCGGCGAGCGACGCCGGCGTGCCCGCCCTGTAGACCTGCACCGAACCGACACCGCGCACGACCCACTCACCGTCGATGTGGGCGAGCACCGTCCGGTCCTCGATGCCCGCGATCGTCATGTCCGCGGAGGCGAGGCGGATCGTGCGGCGGATCTTGTCGCGCGACCAGCGGTTGTGATGCGGGATCACCGACAGCCCGGTGAGAACACCCAACCCGACCGTGAAGGCACCCCCACGGGAGTCGACCATCGCGTCACAGAGCACGTCGGCACCGGCACCCGAGGCGACGAGGGCCGCCCCGCCGCGCCACGCCTCGACGATCGCCTCGAGCGAGTCGGTCTCGTGCAGCACCGAGCGCAGGTGCATCGCCGCACCGTCGAGGACGTAGACCATGCGCGCCGCCCGCAACTGAGCGGCCACACCGGGGTCCTTGGCTCCCTGACGGTCCCACACATCGAGCACGACGGACTCGAGGCCGACGGCCGCGAGACGCGACCGTGCACGGTCCAGGTGGCGGCCACGGTCGAGATACGCGGCGGCCGACGGCACGATCACGACGGCATCGGCCCCGGCGGCCGTGGCGATGTCGGCGTCGAAGTCGCACCCGTCGGTGAACTCCTCGCCGCCGACGAGAGCGAGCGGTCCCAGCGTGGTCATCGAGCCTCATCTCCTGTCGAGTGTGTTGGAGAGTCTCTCGCGGGTCGTGCCGTTCCCCACACCCAGTCCCGCAGCGGCAGGACGAGCGTCGGGACGCTGAAGCGCCGGACGCGCAGCACCGACATCCCCCCGGCCCAGAGCCGACGCGTCAGATCCGTCCCCACGTCGACACCCGCCAGCGACCACAGGCGGGATGCTCCACGGCCGGCGGTGCCCGGTCCCGGGTCGGGCTCGACGAAGACGAGCCGGCCGTCGGGAGAGAGGCCCGCGGCGATGGCGCCGATCAGCGCATCGGGGTCCGCGTCGAACGCGAGTCGCCCCATCGACACGACCGTGTCGAACGGAGCCAAACCCTCGATCTCGGACGCGAGACGGCCCGGGTTCGCCCCGAGCACGGTCACGGATCCGCGAACGTCGGGCGGATAGTCCGCGACCGATGAGAGGTCGCCGCCCAGATCCACGATCCGACCCTGGGCGACGAGCAGCGACCGCCCGACCCGGGCCCGCACGAGCCTGCGCACTGCGAGTGGAAGCGCATTCCGGCGAGCCGGAGCCGGGGGGAACGTGAGACGCTTCGCCACGCCGGCAACCTAGCCGCCCCCGCGGGCCCACCGAGACCGATAGCGTCGGATCCGTGCCGGTCGAACCCCCACCGTCACCGTGGTTGTTCCCACACCCCGGCGAGGGCGACCCCGACGGTCTCGTCGCCGTCGGAGCGGACCTCGCCCCCGGGACCCTCCTGCAGGCCTACCGCAGCGGGATCTTCCCGATGCCGATAGGTGACGGCCGCCTCGGCTGGTGGTCACCTGACCCGAGGGGCATCATCGAACCCGACGCCCTACGGGTGTCACGGTCGCTGCGGCGCTCGACGCGGCGCCTCGCCACCACCTTCGACGAGGACTTCACCGCGGTCGTGACCGCGTGCGCCACCACGCCCCGGCCCGGTGGGTGGATCACACCCGGCTTCGTGGACGCCTATGCCCACCTGCACCACCTCGGCTGGGCGCACAGCGTCGAGGTGTGGGACGACACCGGCCACCTCGTCGGCGGCCTCTACGGAGTCGCCATCGGCGGCCTCTTCGCCGGCGAGTCCATGTTCCACACGACGACCGACGCGTCGAAGGTCGCCCTGGTGTCCCTGGTCGAGGCATTCCGGCTCGGCGGTGGCCTCCTGCTCGACGTGCAGTGGTGGACACCCCACCTGGAGACACTGGGCGCAACCGAGGTCCCCCGACGCGAGTATCTTCGGCGTCTGCGGATCGCAGTCGAATCACCACAGGTCCAGCTGGGACCTGCCGATGACTCCGGGGGATCGTGACCGCAACCGACCGGGGGAGCCCCATGTCCACGAGCGCCGAACGGATCATCGTCTTCATCTGGGCCGCCGTCGGCGTCGGCGCGCTCATCGTGGGCGCCGTCGGCGAGGCCGACGACCGGGTGATGCGTCCGCTGGCGGCCGGCGGGGTGATCGCCGCGATCTGTTTCGGAGCGATCGTCGCCACGTGGGCACTGCGCTCAACCCATCGACGTGCCTACACACGACTCGCCGAGCTCGAGCAGGCGGTCGTCGCCCAGAACTCCGTCGAGACCGAACTGCACAAGACGGTGCACGAGGCCGCGGTCGCTGCCGCCGGAGGGGGCGGCGCTATCACCGATACCGACTCCGGTCTTCTCAACGAGACGTACCTGAGAGCTGCCCTCGTCGGCCGGGTCCACAACGCCCGGCGACACCTGCGCCCTCTCGCCTACTGCATCGTCCACGTGGGACGGGACGCCGACTCGCCCGAAGCGCCCGAGCCGTCGGCCGAACGCATCGCCGCGATCCTCGACGAGACACTGCGTGACGCCGACACCTCGTGTCGCCTCGACGACGGGCGATTCGGTCTCCTACTCGAGGACACTCCCGAAGACGGCGCCGTGTGGACCCTCGAACGGGTCCGACGCAACGTCACCGAGCAGTTGCCGGGGGCCACCGTGTGGGCCGGCGTCGCGACCTATCCGGCCCATGCGACCGACAGCGACGAACTGGCCGCAACCGCCCGCGACGCCCTCGCCCGGGCCCGCGAGTGGAAACAGAGCCGCATCGAAGTCGCTGCCCGAATCGGTTAGGGAGTCCCGGCTGCTACAGACGAGGCCGCTGGCGCCGTAGCGGCGCAGGCTCGCGCCACCAGCGGCCCGAGAAGCGCCACCGGCGGGCGTTGCCGGCGGATTCGTCGGAGTCCTCACCGGTCCCACCGGCCGACAGCCACGTCGCCTGGGCCGCCGCCACGATGGCCGCCGCCTCTTCGGGCGTCGGGACCGGGCGGATCTCGAGGCTCACAGCGGCATCACGCCGTGCTTGCGCTTCGGAAGCTCCTCGCGCTTGGAGCGGAGGAGCTCGAAACCGGCGATGACCTTCCGGCGCGTCTCGGCCGGATCGATCACATCGTCGATGTAGCCCCGCTCAGCGGCGATGTAGGGGTGGGCATAGCGTTCGATGTACTGGTCGATGAGCTCGGCCCGCTTGGCGACCGGATCCTCGGCTGCGGCCAACTCACGCCGGTTGATGATCTCGACGGCACCCTGGGGTCCCATGACGGCGAGCTCAGCGGAGGGCCACGCGTAGCAGAGGTCCGAGCCGACGGACTTGGAGTCCATGACGACGTACGCCCCGCCGTAGGCCTTGCGCGTGATGACCTGGATCCGCGGGACGGTCGCCTCGCAGTAGGCGTAGAGCAACTTGGCCCCGTGACGGATGATGCCGCCGTACTCCTGATCCACCCCGGGCAGGAACCCGGGTACGTCGACGAAAGTGAGTAGCGGGACGTTGAAAGCGTCACACGCGCGCACGAACCGGGCCGCCTTGGACGACGACTCGATGTCGAGGACACCGGCGAGGACCATCGGCTGGTTGCCGACGATGCCGACGGTGCGGCCGTCGAGGCGGCCGAACCCACACACGATGTTCTGCGCCCAGCTCGCGAAGTACTCGAGGAAGTCACCGTCGTCGACGACCGACGCGATGACGGACTTCATGTCGTAGGGCTGGTTCGGCGACGCGGGCATCAGGTCCCGCAGCTCCGGGCACGAGCGCGTCGGGTCGTCGCCCGCGGCGTAGGCCGGCGGATCCTCGAGGTTGTTGGCCGGGAGGTAGCCGACCAGTTCCTTCACCGAGTCCAGGACGTCGGTCTCGCTGTCACCGACGAAGGTGGCGACGCCGGACTTGGTCGCGTGGCTGTTGGCACCACCCAGTTCCTCGAGAGTCACCTCCTCGCCCGTGACGGTCTTGACCACGTCGGGGCCGGTGATGAACATGTGTGAGCTCTCGCGCACCATGAAGATGAAGTCGGTCATGGCGGGGCTGTAGACGGCTCCGCCGGCGCACGGGCCCAGGATCACGCTGATCTGGGGGATGACCCCCGACGACTGGACGTTGCGGAAGAAGATCCCGCCGTAGGAGTCCAGCGAGACGACGCCCTCCTGGATGCGGGCGCCGGCGCCGTCGTTGAGACCGATCATCGGGGCCCCGACCGACAGGGCGAGGTCCATCACCTTGTGGATCTTCTCCGCGAAGACCTCGCCGAGTGCGCCGCCGAAGACGGTGAAGTCCTGGGAGAACAGGAAGACCTTGCGGCCGTCGATAGTCCCCCAACCGGTGATCACACCGTCCGTGTAGGGGCGCTCCTCGATCCCACTCTCATGGGCGCGGTGGCGCGCCAACATGTCGAGCTCGTGGAAAGAGCCCTCGTCGAGCAGATACTCGATCCGCTCACGCGCGAGCATCTTGCCCTTGTCGTGCTGGCGCTGGACCGCCCGTTCCGAACCGGCATGGAGCGCCTGCTCCCTGCGGTCGAGGAGGTCGGCCAGTCGTTCGTCCATCGATCGTTCGGCCATCGGCGGCGATGCTACAGGGTCGACGGCGGGAGTCCGGAAAGCGGGCGCCGTGACCCCGCCCGCGGGACTACAGTCCGCGCCATGTCGGACCCCACTCGAGTGTGCGTCTTCTGCGGATCGGCGAGCGGCGCAGACCCCCGGTTCGAGGACCTCGCACGGGAACTGGGCACCCGCCTCGCCGAACAGGGACTGGGTCTCGTCTACGGCGGCGCGTCGGTCGGGCTGATGGGCACGGTCGCCGATGCGGCGATGGCTGCCGGTGGCGAGGTCATCGGCGTCATTCCGGGGAACCTGATGGAGCGCGAGATCGGCCACGAGCGCCTCACGGAGTTGATCGTCGTCGACACGATGCACCGGCGCAAGGAGCGCATGTACGCCCTGGCGAGCGGCTTCATCGCGCTACCGGGAGGGCTGGGAACTCTCGAGGAGCTCTTCGAGGCGGCCACGTGGAACCCGCTCCGGCTGCACGGCTCCGATCCGAAGCCGCTCGTGATGCTCGACGTCGGCGACTACTGGCGACCACTCGCGCAGTTCCTCGACCAGACCGTGGCGAGCGGCTTCGTCAAGCCACGGTGGCGAGATCTGATCGGCTACGCGACGGACCCGGACGCCGCGTTGGCGTTCGCGGCCGGATCCGTCATCCACTGACGTGGGGGTCGGCGACCTCCCGGTGAAGCCGCCGGTCAAGCCGATGCTCGCCAAGGCGGTGGACGGCTTCGAGGCCCTCGGGGGCCGCGAGCTCGTGTTCGAACCGAAGTGGGACGGATTCCGCTGTATCGCATTCCGCCACGACGACGACATCGAACTCGGCAGCCGCAACGAGCGGCCGCTCACCCGGTACTTCCCCGAGGTCGTCTCGCTGCTGCGCGAACACCTGCCGGCGCGTTGCGTCGTCGACGGTGAGCTGATCGTCGCCTCCGGCGACCACCTCGACTTCGCCGCACTGCAGCAGCGGATCCACCCGGCGGAGTCCCGGATCACGATGCTCGCCGAGACGACGCCGGCGGCCTTCGTCGCCTTCGACGTCCTCGCCGCGGGAGAGGTGGACCTGCGTGCGCGGCCGTTCAGCGAGCGCCGCGCCGTACTCGAGACCATGGCCCCCGCCTTCGGGCCGGACGTGCGCCTCACGCCGACAACCGGGGACCGCACCGTGGCCGCCGAGTGGTTCGTTCGGTTCGAGGGGGCGGGGCTCGACGGTCTGATCGCGAAGCCGCCCGGAGATCCCTACGTCGAGGACCGCCGCACCCAGTTCAAGCTCAAGCACACCCGCACTGCGGACGTCGTGGTCGCCGGGTACAGGATCCACAAGGACCGGCGCGGCGTCGGGTCGCTGCTACTCGGCCTCTACGCCCGGGACGGGTCGCTGTCCCACATGGGTGTGGCCGCCAGCTTCACGACGAAGCGACGCACGGAGCTTCTCGAGGAGCTCTCCTCGGTGACCATGGACGACCCGGACGGTCACCCGTGGGCGGCGTGGGCCGGATCCGGCACACCCAACCGGTGGAACGCGGGTCGCGATCAGTCGTGGACGGCGGTCCGCCCCGAGCTGGTCTGCGAAGTGAAGTACGGATCGACGCTCGGAGGTCGCTTCCGCGCGACGACACGCTTCGTGCGCTGGCGCCCGGACCGTGACCCGGCGTCATGCAGCTTCGACCAGCTCGAGGAGCCGACCCCCATGCCGCTGCGCGACGTCTTCGAACCCTGAGTCGTCCCCGGCTCCGTCAGCCCTCGCTGCGCCCGCCCGCGAGCCGGCGCAGGCGCACGGCCAGATCCGGCGCGTCGATGTCGGCACACACGGCGTCGATGTCGGGGCTCGGTCCGTCCCAACGCCAGTCGTCAACCGTCCCGACCTCGACGTCGCGCTCGACGGTGGCGATGCGACGGAACAGCAACGCGTCGGCCAGGTCGGCGGCGAGAGTCGTCGCGAGCTTCTGGGCACCTCTCACCTTCACGTCCCAGTCCGCCGCATCCGTCGGGATGTCCTCGATGTGGCCGTACCGGGCGAGGACGGTGGACGCGGACTTCGCGCCCCACCCCGGCAGGCCGGGGAATCCGTCGGCGCTGTCGCCGACGAGTCCGAGATAGTCGGCGATGGATCCGGGCTCCACGCCGAACTTGTCGACGACACCGTCGTGGTCGATCAGCAGGTCCCTGCGACGGTCGAGTTGCACCACGCGCCCGTCACGGGTCACGCACTGGCCGAGATCCTTGTCGGGCGTGCAGATGACAGCCCTCCTCACGCGGCTGTCCGCCGAGGCGACGGCCGCCGCCGACGCGAGAGCGTCATCGGCTTCGTGCTCGACCATCGCCCACACCGTGAATCCCGCGGCGGCGAGGACCGTCTCGAGGAGGGCGAACTGTGAACGCAGCTGCGGGTCGATGCCCTCGCCGTTCTTGTAGCCCGGGTAGAGGTCGTTGCGGAAGGACTCGATGACGTGGTCCGTGGCCACACCGACGTGGGTGGCACCCGACTCCACGAGACCGGCGATGCTGCCGAGGACGCCTCTGGTGGCCGCGACCTCGCGACCCGAACCGTCGACGTGTGACGGGAGGGCGAAGAAGTAGCGGAACAGCTCGTACGTTCCGTCGACGAGGTGGACCTCCATCGACGCCCTCTACTCCTCGACGAGTTCGATGAGCGTCCCGAATGATCCCTTGGGGTGGATGAACGCCACGGTGGTCCCACGCGAGCCGGGGCGCGGTTTCTCGTCGATCGCACGAGCTCCTGCCGCGACCATCGCGTCGAGCGCAGCGGCACAGTCGTCCACCCTGTAGCCGACGTGATGCAGACCTTCACCCTTGCGCTCGATGAACTTCGCGATGGGCGAGTCCTCGCGGGTGGCCGCGGTGAGCTGGATGTAGGAGTCGGCGACCTTGACGAGCGCCTCCTCGACGCCGTCACTGTCGACGACCTCCCGATGATGGACCTCTGCGCCGAAGGCCCGCCGGTAGTAGTCGACGGCGGCGTCGAGGTCCGCGACGGCGATGGCGACGTGATCGATCTCCGTGAGAATCATGACGAGATCATTCCAGACCCTCACTCCCGGCGCCGAGGCGCCGATGTGTTGATGAAGGTGTCAGCGCGTGTGGAGGTGGGCAGTGCCCGCGAATTCCGAAGAGATCATCGCCAAGGACTTCGACGTGGTCCGCAAGGGCTTCGACCGGGATCAGGTCAAGACGTTCCTGCGCACCGTCGCCGAGAGCGTCGCGCGCTCCGAGGCGGAGCTGCAGAAGGCGCGCGTCGAGGCCCAGACCGCCGAGCGCCGCGCAGCCGAGGCCCAGCAGGCGGCAGGTGAGGCCGCTGAAGCCCCGGCGCCTGCGGCAACGCCCGAACCCGACGACGACTTCGCCCGACTCGGCTCGCGGGTGGCGGCCGTCCTGCAGTCGGCCGAGATGCAGGCCGCCGAGATCACCGACGAATCCCTGGCCGACGCCCAGCGGATGCGCTCCGAAACTGACGAGTACGTCCGCACTGCGCGTGGGGAGGCCGATGAGTACTCGCGTCGCACACGCAGCGAGGCCGACGCCTACGCGGAACTCGTGAGGGGTGAGGCCGAGACCCGCGCCCGGAGCCGGGTCGAGACCATCCTCACCGAGGCGGCCGAGGCCCGCGACCGGGCCACCGCCGTGGAGTCTGCCCTCGAGAGTCGCCTGCGCACTGCGCTCGAAGACGTGCGACTCACCCTCGAGGCATTCGAGGCCGACCGTCCCTCCGACGCTTCGCAGCGACCCGGCGACGACGCCGATGGCGTGCTCGCAGAGGTGCGCGAGGCCGCCGGGGTGTTCGCCGGCGCGAGCAGGCCCGACGAGGGCACCGACCGGGACAACTGGGGCTGAACCCGCGCGCCGGGTGTTCGCCGGCGCCCCACGTCGTGTTACGAACCTGTGACACCTGGGCACTGCGCGCGTTGTACCGAACACTCTCCGTGTACCCACGTCGGGCCGACCGGCGCCCGAACACGCCCAGGGCGCGCCTCGGCCGCCACGCGCTTGCACCGCTGGCCCTGACGATGTAACATGACCGCAACGTTCACGACGGGGGGATTCGTCCAGTGAAGACCGACGGCACAGAGGTCGCAGCGACGGCCCGCCGCGGTCGGAGCCGGACACGGGTTTCGCATTTGCCACGAACCTCCCCTCCACCCTCCGTCGAGGACGTAGGGGTGCCGTTCCGCTGACGCCGGACTGTTCGCCCGCGCCCGACGGCTCGGAGCGGCACCCCTGAGTTCCCTCTCCACGGTTCGGCCGGGCTCTTCGGAGCCCGGCCGTTCCGCGTATGACGGGAGTTCAGCCGGCGTCGAGGGTGCGTCGGCCTTCGAGAGCCCGACCCAACGTCAACTCGTCGGCGTACTCGAGGTCGCCGCCGACGGGTAGCCCGCTGGCGAGTCGGGAAACCGTCACCCCCAGCGGAGTCAGCAACCGGGCGATGTACATCGCCGTCGCCTCACCCTCGATGTTCGGGTTCGTGCACACGATGACCTCTTCGATGCCGCCCGCGCCGATCCGCTCCAACAGTTCGGCGACGTGGAGTTGCTCGGGGCCGATCCCCTCGATGGGGTTCATGGCGCCGCCGAGGACGTGGTAGCGACCGCGGTACTCGTTGGTCCGTTCGACCGCGACGATGTCGCGCGCATCTTCGACGACACACACGAGCGATGCGTCGCGACGGGGGTCCTCGCAGATCTCACAGCGTGCGGCGGACGCGAAGTTGAAGCACTCGTCGCAGAACCTCACCAGGCGACGCGCCTCGAGAATCGCCTCGGCCAGGCGCTCTGCGTCTGCGGCGGGCACTCTCAGCAGGTGGAAGGCGAGCCGCTGTGCGGACTTGGGACCGATGCCGGGAAGACGGCCGAGTTGGTCGATGAGTTCCTGGACCGGTGGGGTGTAGACCCCGATCATTCCTCTTCCTCGTCGTCCCCGCCGATGTCGATCGCGCCCGGCATGGCACCGAGGCCGCCGAGGGCGCCCAGCCCACCCGGAAGCCCACCGCCGAGGCCGCCCATGAGGGCGCCGAGATCCATCCCGCCGAGGTCGGGACCCTCGTCGGCCGCCGAAGCCCTGCCGACGGCATCGTGCAGCGCCGCGAGGACCAGGTCCTCGAGCATCTCGACGTCGTCAGGATCCACGACGGAGGGATCGATGGAGACCGACGTGAAGTCCATGCCGCCGGTCACCGTGATCTTCACCGCACCACCGCCGGCGTGCCCCTCGAACTCGGCCGCCGCCGCTGCCGCCTGAGCCGCCATCATCTGCTCGCCCATCTGCTGCGCTGTGTGCAACAGCGCCTCCATGTCGAAGCCGGGCATCCCGCGGGGGTCGTGGCTGTCGCTCATCGCATTCTCCGGTTCAGGTCTCGTCGGGGTCGAGGATCTCGGCCCCGGGGAAGGTCTTCGTCAACGTCTCGAGGCCGCTGCGCTCAGCCGCCGGCGCATCCACGAGATCCGCGACGTCGATGTTGTCATCATCGCCGTCGTCGTCAGGGGACGGTCCGTCCGGTGAACCCGGTCGGGGCGTCGACCCGTCGTCCACCTCGAGGCGCAGCGGGACCGCCTGACCGAAGTGGGCGGCGAGAGCCTCGTCGACGTCGGCCCGCACATCCTCGCACCGGTCCCGGTGGATCGCGTTCGGCAACCCGAAGACGATCGTGTCCCCGTCGTCGGGGAGGAACCGCCCACCGGCGAAGCGCGAACGAACCTTCGGTGGGAGCGACGGCAGCACGACGTCACCCCAGGCGAGGGCCACGTCGTCGCGCGTCGGTCGTCCCTCGGCGGCGGCAGCGGCGGACATCGGCTGAGCTGGTTGCGGGTGCACATCCGCAGCCGCAGCGGACTCTGACGACGTCGCCGGAGGCGGCGCCGGTTCGGGTTCGGGCGCGGGCTCGGGCGGCGCGGCGGGCCGCTCCTCCGTGGGAGGTGGCGCGGGCGCCTTCGCGCCCAGACGGGCACGTGCGGCATCGGCAGGACGGAGGCGCCTGCCGCTGTCGGGCGACGGAGCGGGTGGGGCGGCGTCCTCAGCCGGAGGTACGGCGTCGTTCTTCGGAGATGCAGCCGGCGGGGAGCCGGCCGGTGGCGAACCGGCTTCGAGACGTTCCACCCGGGCGGTCAGACCGGCGAGGTCGCCGCTCATCTGCGGGCGCGTCAGGCGCACGAGGGCGAGTTCGATGTCCACCCGGGGATCGGGGGCCTGGCGCATGTCCACGGCGGCGGTTCCGAGCGTCTCGAGTGCCCTGGTCAGGCCGGGCGCGCCCAGTGCTTCGGCGCGGGACCTCGCCCGGGTGAGTTCCGCTTCGGAGACGTGGTCGACGATCCCGCCCATCTCGACGAGGAAGGCGTCGCGCAGACGGCTCATGCACTGTTCTGCGATGACGCGCGGGTCACGGCCGGCGACGAGCGCGGCCTGTACGCCGGCGAGGGCCCGGCCCGTGTCAGCTCCGGCTATGGCGTCGACGACCTCCTCGATGGCTTCGATGTCGTCGGGGGCGCCACCGGAGGCGACCACCTCGTCGAGCGCCGAGAGCGTGTCGCGCACCGAGCCGCCGCCGGCCCGCAGGACATAGGCGACGTCGGCGTCGGTCACACCCAGTCCGGCATCGTCGGCGACTGCCCTGACGTGAGCCTCCAACAGGTCGGAACCGAGCAGCTCGAACCGGAGGTGCTGCGTGCGGCTTCGGATGGTCGGGACGACCTTGTGGGGTTCGGTCGTCGCCAGCACGAACACGACGTGGTCCGGCGGTTCCTCGAGCGTCTTCAACAACGCGTTCTCCGCGCCGCCGCTGAGCATGTGGACCTCGTCGAGGATGTAGACCTTCATCCGCCCGGGCGAGCCCAGCGCCACCTTGGCGATCAGATCGCGGATGTCGTCGACCTTGTTGTTGGACGCCGCGTCGAGCTCGTGGAGGTCATAGGAGGTCCCGGCGGTGATGGCCACGCACGACGCGCAGGTGCCGTCCGGGTCCCCGTCGACGGGATTCTCGCAGTTGAGCGCCTTGGCGAGGATTCTCGCCGTGGAGGTCTTGCCGGTCCCGCGCGGACCCGAGAAGAGATAGGCGTGGCCGACCCGGCCGTCCCGTACGGCGTTGCGCAGGGCCGCGATGACGTGATCCTGGCCGACGACGTCGGCGAAGGTGCCCGGGCGGTAGCGGCGGTACAGCGACTGGTGCGCCATCTTTCGCACTCTAGGCTCGCGAGCCCGGACGCGGGGGTGCCCGTCCTCGAAAGTGACGGCCAGGCGATCTGCGGCACCCCGAGGGTTCCGCTGAGAGCTGCTGCCTCCCGGCCCTGACTCGGTTCACGGGCCTCAGCTGCGCAGGGCCCGACCGTCACATTCCAGAACGGGCACTCGGATTCAGAGGATACCCTGTCGGCCGTCTCCGTCACCACGCGGCTTGCCTCGTGTCGACGGGTCCGGAGGGATGCGAGAGCGGACGATTCGGCACGCCTGGAGTGCGTGTGTGGCTTCGGTCACCGGGGGTTCGAATCCCCCTCCCTCCGCTCGGTCCCGTCGAACGGGCTGGCGCCCACCGCCCGCAGGCGGCGCGACACGCAGATCGCGCCAACGTCATGGCGAATCAGGTACGGCCGTGCGCGGAGCGGCAATTCACTGTTGCAACCCTGTGACGCGCCCCTCGTGGTTGCGGTGGTTCCGACTTCTCAGGCGGAGTCGGAATCCGAACCGGTGGTCCGGTCCGGGGCCGGCTCGGCCCTCGTCGAGGGGGTGTCGGACTCGACGGACCCCTTCTCGAACTCGACCTTCGCCTGACCCAGCGAGCGGGCGAGCTGTGGGAGCTTCGCCCCGCCGAAGACCAGGAGAACGACGAGCAGAATGATGATGAGCTCACCCGATCCGAGATTCATGCCACGACGGTAGGCGCGGCAGCGGACGGATGCTGACCAGTCGGGAACATGAGCCCCTTCCCTGCCACCGGTGACATCGGCGGCCTGCCGACACCGCGCCCGATCGCCGCTAGATTTCTCCGGTGACCGTCCACGGAATGCACCACTCCGACTTCATCGAGATCGCCGCGCCGGCTGACGAGCTCTACCGACTGGTCGCGGGTCTCGAACACATGGGTTCCTGGAGTCCCCAGAACGCCGAGGTCCACTGGGACGATGGAGCGACCGGCGCCGTGGGCGACGAGTTCACCGGGTTGAACCGACAGGACGGGCACGAGTGGTCGGTCCCCTGCAAGGTCACCGAGGCGGAACCCGGCGTCGTCTTCGAATGGGTGACCCGTCCCCAACTCGGCGGCTGCGTGCGTTGGACCTGGCGCTTCGACGAGACGGCCGGCGTCACCACCGTCACCGAGGCCTGGGACGTCCAGCGACTCCCACCGCCCCTGGAAGGACTCACCGAGTCGGACTACGCCGAGATCGTCGAGCGGACGAAGGTCGGCATCCGCACGACACTCGAGAACCTGCGAGCCCACGTCGAGGGCTGAGCTGCCGTGGAAGTCGAAGCGACTCCCGACCGGCCCCGCGATCGGCGAAGGGCCGGGACGGCCGCCGACATCCGGTGCTATACATCGTGTATCCGAAGTCGGGAGGGTGGAAGATGATGCTGACGGGTAGAAGAAGCGTTTCGACTCTTGCAATGCTCGCCGTTCTGGCAGCGACGTGGACGTTCGCCACCGCGGCGCCCGCCGGCGCCGTGGACCACTCGTGTCGCAGCGTCAACGGTGTCCTCGAGGAACAGTCCGGCAACGCCACCTGCATCAGCACCCGTGGTAATCGCGCCGTCGCCACCGGCGACGGCTCCGTGGCCGAAGCGACCGGCGGGTGGGGGAACGTCGCCATCGCCCACCAGAGCTCGACGGCCACCGCATCCGGATACTTCAGCCAGGCCACGGCCGTCGACAACTCCCAGGCGATCGCGGTCGGAGTTCTCAACCGCGCCAGAGCCGAGAACAGCTCGGACTCCACCGCCGGCGGCAACGCCACCCGCGCCACGGCGACGAACACCTCGTCGGCGGCGACCTCCGGTCAGGGCACGACGGCCACCGCGGACGCGGGAAGCAGCGCCGTCGCAGCGGGAACCGGGACGACCGCCACAGCGCAGGACGCTTCGGTCGCATCGGCCGACGGGGTGCGGTCCCGAGCATCGGCGCTCGACGACAGCGCCGCCTCGGCGACCGGAACTCGCGCCGTGGCCGACGCCGCTGTCACATCTGCGGCACAGAGCAACGGCACGGCGCCGACCGCGTACGCACGGGACGGCTCCGTCGCGACAGCGGACGGGGCATACGCCTATGCGAAAGCCATCGGGCAGAGCAGCGCGTCGACCGGTCTCGGGGACTCCAATCGGGCCATCGCCATCGACCAGAGCCTCGCTCAGGCGGGCAACGGGAACGCGAACCTCGCGTTCGCCACAGGAGTGTCGGACGCCACGGCATGTGGCGGCGGTGAGCGGGCCCTCGCGTTCAACGGCAACTCGGTAACCGCCGGGATCTGCCCCTGACCCCGGGCTTCAGTCTCCGCTCTCGGACGCCTCGATCTCCTCGACTGAATCGCCGCCCGCCCAGCTGTCAGGGGCGGCGGGTGCCGGAGCCGAGAGTCGGCTCCAGACGAGGAACGCGATGGCCCCCAGGATCAGTCCGCCCATCAGCCACACGTTCCAGCGGACGCCGAGAAGTTCCTCGGACGTGTCGATACGGATCGCCTCGATCCAGATCCGCCCGGTCGCATAGCCGAGGACGTAGACGGCGAACAGACGACCGGGACGCAGGACGCCGCGCCGGTCCAACCACAGCAGGAACCCGACCAGCGCGACGTTCCAGAGCGCCTCGTAGAGAAATGTGGGGTGAAAGGTCTCGTCGGCCTCGAAACCGCTCACCCGGTTCTCCGGATCGATCTCGAGACCCCACGGAAGGTCCGTCGGCTTTCCGTAGAGCTCCTGGTTGAACCAGTTGCCGAGGCGCCCGATCGCCTGGGCGAGAGGCAGCGCCGGCGCGGCCGCGTCGAAGAACGCCGCCACGGGGATCCCGTCGCGCCTCATCACATACAGGCCGCCGAGAACGCCCCCGACGACGCCGCCCGGGATACCGAGGCCACCGTTCCAGATCTCGAATGCCTCGCCCCAGTTACCCGAGAACCGGTCCCAGCTCGTGAACACGTGATAGGCACGCGCCCCCACGAGACCCGCAGGTACCGCGTAGACGGCCACCCGCGATGCCCATTCGGGGTCCCCGCCCCGTTGCTCGAGTCGCCGTCCGAGCAACCAGACCGCTGCGATGACCCCCAGCGCGATGAGGATTCCGTAGGCGCGCAGATTCAGCGGGCCGATCTCGATTCCGTTGTCCGAGGGGCTGGGGATCGAACCCAGCAGCGATGCGTTCATGATGAAGGGGCCGGTGGTCACGGGAGGAGAACCGAGCGTACCGCCGGGTTGTTCCCCGACGGACCGAGGTCATTCGCGCGACGGCACGTCCGATGCGGCGGCATCGTGGACCACCGCTGTGTCGCCGCCCGCCCGCTTCGCCAGGAGCTGGGCCTGATCGGCGGCATCCACCAGGTCCTCGGCATCGGTGCCCGCCGCGATACCGATACTCGCGGTGATACCGAAGGTCGTCGCACCGACCACGATCGGCTCTGACAGCACCGCGAGCACCCGGTCGGCGATGGCCGCGGCCTCATGACGACCGCAGTCCCGACACAGGACGGCGAACTCGTCACCGCCGACACGGCCCACGACGTCTCCGGGCCTCACCGCGGATCGGATCCGCTCGGCGACCGCCCGCAGGACCAGATCCCCGGTCGAGTGCCCGTGCATGTCGTTGACAGGCTTGAAGCCGTCGAGGTCGATGTACAGAAGGGACTTCTCGCCTCCGGAAGCGGCCGCCAACTCCGCTGCGAACGTCGCACGGTTGGCCAGACGGGTGAGGTCATCGTGTCGGGCGGCGTGCTCGAGGCGCTCCAGGGAATCACGCCAGGCGAGGATGACCTCGACGAGATCTCTCAGCACACGGACCCAGCTGGCCGTGAGTTCCACCGCCAGCCCCACACGCCGTGTCCACACCGTGATGACGGCATCACGACGACCACGTCGATCGGGCACCGGGACGATCCAGGCTGTATGGAGGTCGCCATCGCGGGCATGTCGGGCCAAGCCGGCATCGAGCGAAGCGGCGTCCACGATCCGTTCGGTGCCTGCCTGGAGGGCGTCACGCCACGGACCATCGACGTCGGCAAGACCACAGATCTCGGCAGCGACCACGTCGCCCACCCGGCGCAGGACCCCGTTCACGTCCTCCCACACGACCGTGCAGAGGTACTGATCCGAGCGCCAGCCGCCGAAGTCGACCAGCGGCGCAAGCACCTCGGCCGTGTCGGCCCCTGCCAGAAGCCCTTCGAGGAGTTGGGTGAGCAGATGGGCGTCCTGACCACGCCGCAACTGGAGCACGAAATCCTCGTGGGGCGCGGTGTCGTCGAGCGGTACACCGGTGATGTCGAAGCGGACCCAGGAACCGTCGGCATGGAGCAGGCGGTAGTTCGCTGCCCCGTCCGGCTCCGAGCGCGTCCGGCTGGCCACATAGACCGCCATCGCCCGCTCGACGTCCGTCGGATCGATGAAAGCGAGGAAGCTCCTCCCGAGGACGTCGGACGGTTCGTACCCGAGCGCGTCGGTCACCGAGGGACTCACATAGGTGATGCGACCCTCACCGTCGATGGCGCAGGTGACGTCGAGGCAGCGTTCGACCATCTCGACCGCCAGCGCGGGATCCAACGGGACACGTCCCCGCTCCCGAGTCGCCCCAGCACCCGCGTCCACTCGATCTGACACATCGCTGACGGTACCGCCACGACCACTCCGTAGTCCCTGCGGACACGATCCGACGACTAGCCTGCGCGCTGTGAACCCCGACACCCGCCTCGCGGACGCCCTCCCCGACTACTCGATCGTGCGTGAACTCGGCCGCGGGGCGATGGGGATCGTGTATCTCGGCGAGCAGAAGTCTCTCGGCCGATCCGTGGCCATCAAGGAACTGCCGGAGGCCTTCGTCCGCGATCAGACCGTTCGGGAGAGGTTCCTCGCCGAGGCCAAGGCTCTCGGTCGCCTGGGCCACCCCCATGTCGTGCCGGTGTACGAGTTCGTGGAACGCCCCGACATGTGCGCTCTGGTGATGGAGGCACTGCCGGGCGGCACCGTGTGGTCGCGCTTCATCGACACCGGCCTGACACCTCAGGAGAGCTGCGCGCTCGTCATCGCGACCGCGGCGGGCCTCCAGCACGCTCACGAGCGCGGCATCCTGCACCGCGACATCAAGCCGGAGAACCTCCTCTTCGACGAGGCCGGCACCCTCAAGGTGTCCGACTTCGGGATCGCCAAGGTCGTGAACGGAGCAACCACCAAGGCGACCGTCGAAGGCAGCGTCCTCGGGACCCCGGCCTACATGGCGCCCGAGCAGGCCGAGGGACGTGACGTCGACGAGCGCGCCGACGTCTACGCCGCCGGCACGATGCTCTTCGAACTCCTCTCCGGGCGGCTGCCGTACGAGCCGACCGACGGCGGTCCGCTGTCACTGCTCACGCAACGGATCACGACCGATCCCCCCGACATCGGAGACGTCGCGCCCGCCACCCCACCGGAAATCGCGGCCGTCGTCATGAAGAGCCTCGCCCGCGACCCGAAAGACCGCTACAGCACCGCCGAGGACTTCGGCTGCGCTCTCGGCGAGGCGGCAGCCACCGCCTGGGGTCCTGACTGGGGCGACGCGACAGGCGTTCCCGTACACGGCTCGGAACGCCTCTCGGCGTCGATGCGGACGACCCACAACCCGATCGTGACCGACGACCCGCTGGCCACGCAGGCCGCAGGCATGGCGTCAGTCGCACCCACCCAGGCGATCCGACCGTCATCGAGTGCGTTCCACCCGGCCAAGCGCACCGGAGGCGGCACGGCAATGGAAGCCGGGGACCTCCTCTCCGTCGGCGAGATGCTGACCCCACCGGCGTTCCCGGTGATCCAACTCGTGGTCGGGGTGGTCGCTCTCGTCGTCGCCGCGATCATCGGAATCGTCGGCTTCGGGAGCGTGGACCGAGTGAGCGGCCTCGAGCCCGGCGTCGTGACGATCAACGGAACCGACGTCACCGACGGGACCATCGACCTGGACCTCACCGGCGACACGACGCTGGTGATCTCCGAGATCATCCCGGGCGCCGACCAGGTACGCCTCGAGATCGTCGGCGCGGACATCGAGCTGACCGACATCGGCCCGGCCGATGTCGAGGTCGGCGAACCGATCGTGTGGGAGTCCAGCTCGGCCCGCTGGTACGTCGGCGGATCGGCCACCGGCCGCCTCGTGTTCACCGACACCGACGGGTCAGAGGTCGTCAGCCACGAGTTCGAGATCGACAACACCGGTCGCTGGCTGACGGGGTCCGGTGCGATCGCCCTGATCCTCGCGCTCGCCGTGTTCGCCTACCTCGAATCGAACATCAGGCCCCTCCGCAAGGGACGCCGGAAGATCTCCGCACTCGTGGGGATGTTCATCACCGGCGCCTTCGTCGGCCTCCTGTTCGTCGCGCTCGGCGCGGTGCTCGGCTACGGCGAGCCGACGGTCCCCCACCTGATCGTCGCGGCCCTGGCCGGAGCGGTCGGGAGCGCGGCGCTGGGCTGGGCGCTGCTCACGGTCGGACGGCGCGGCCGCATCCGGCGGGCATCGCGTACGGCCTGACCGCCGCTCGCGGCCTGGCAGGCCTGCACCCCTGACGTCTAGGCTTGCACGGTCGGTTGTTCACGCTCCGACACCACCACCCGCCTCACGACCCCCTGGGACCCCGTGGTGACCCGACTCTCCCGTCCGAAGCTCGTCGGCGGCTTCACAGCCGCCGTGCTGGTCGCGTCGGTGCTCACCTGGGTCGGCTCCATCGGCCCGGCCGGCGCCGTGGACCCACCCGCTCCGCCGTCCCCCGGCGCGGCCGCCGTCGACGACGTGTTCGCGATCGCCGAACCCGACGCGCCCACCGCCACGCGTCAGACCGCCCTCGACGTTCTCGCCAACGACTCGTACGGGCTGCTCCCGCTGGACTCGGGATTCGTCTCGGAACTCTCCATCGCCGTCACCACAGACCCCACATCGGGCTCCGCCACCGGCGAATCGGACGGGACCGTCACCTACACACCCGATGACGGCTTCGGCGGCGTCGACTCCTTCGCCTACACGTGGACGGCGACGATCGAGGGCATCGGCCCGGTGACCTCTCCGTCGGCGACCGTCACGGTAGGCGTCGAGTTGGAGGCTCCCCGCACCGCCGACGACGAGTTCACCGTGACGACGGACCTGCCCCAGAATCTCGACCCCGCCGCCAACGACGTGGACCCCCAGGGTCACGAGGTCTCGGTCACCGCCACCTCGGATCCGGACCACGGGTCGATCGTCGTCGAGAGCGACGGAACGGTCACCTACACCCCCGACACCGGGTACTTCGGGCCCGACTCGTTCACCTACACCGCCGAGGACATCTTCGGAGCCGCGGCGACCGGCCTGGCCAGCATCGACGTGGTCCGTCCCGAGCCCCTCGCGCCGATCGCACGTGACGATTCGGGCTCGACGATCGGGCAGACCATCTACATCGATGTGTCCGCCAACGACACCGATCCCGACGACGGCCCGCCCGAGGAACTCGACTACTCGCTCGTCTCGGGCCCCGGTTCCGGAACCGTCGACTGCGACAGCGGAACAGGCGAGTGCTCCTACGAGATCGGCTACACACCCACCGCCGTCGCGCCGACGACCGACTCGTTCGTCTACGAGGTGTGCGACGACACCTCGCCCACCCCGCTGTGCGACACCGCCACGGTCACGATCGACGTCGACCCGACCGACCTGCCGGCCGCGGTCGACGACACCGCCACGGTGGCAATCGACCGCAACGTCGACATTCCGGTGACCGACAACGACGCCTGGGACGGGTTCTTCGGCTTCGGCGGTGACGTCTCCATCGGCCTCGAAGGCGGCAGCAGCGACACGAGCGACCAGGGCGGCGAGCTCTTCTGCTTCTCGACCTGTCAGAGTTCGAACGGGGTCATCGAGTACAACCCGCCGGAGTCCTACGCCGGTCCGTTCCCCCTGATCGACACCTTCGACTACGAGCTCTGTGACTCGAATCCGACCCTCGAGTGCGTGACGGCGACCGTGACCGTGACGGTGACGGCGTCGACGAACGTCGCTCCGACCGCCGTCGACGACGACGTCACCGTGACAGAGGCCAACGCCGGCGACGGCGAGAGCATCATCATCTCCCCCTTCGGCAACGACACCGACCCGGATCCCGAAGATGACTTCCTCGAGTTCACCAGCCCCGGTCCCGGCTTCGACGACGCCCGCGGCGACCTCGACTGCTTCACCTCCATCTGCTTCTACTCGCTTCCCGATCCGCTGGGCGGCTTCACCTCGACGTCGTTCACCTACCAGGCCAGCGACGGCATCGATGCGAGCAACGTCGCAACGGTGACCATCACCCTCGGTGAGGACCAGCCCCCCGTGGCAGTCGACGACACGGAGTTCGTCTACGGCGGCGAGACGACGAATCTCTTCATCACCGACAACGACACGGACCCGGACGGTCCGTCGCCGTTCAACGACGGAACGATCACCGTCGCGTCGCTCCCGGCCACCGGCACTCTCCTGTGCGACCTCGTCGGCGAGGGCGGCACCGTGACCGCATCGGTCGACGACGAGTGCGACGAGCTCGACTACGACCCCGCGTCGGGCACCTACGTGACGAGCTTCACCTACCGGGTCAACACGGCGGGCAATCAGAGCGGGGACGTCGCCACCGTCACGGTCAACGTCTTCGAGGGACCGGAGACGAACGACGGGACCTTCTACGTTTCGGAGAGGGACGTCGATCCCGACGGCGACCGGGTGTTCGCCTTCATCAGTGACGAAGACCGCTCCGACGTCCCCGGTGATCCGCCGTCGGTCACCGGCGGCCCCACGGACGGTGAGCTGACCTTCGACGGCTACGAGATCAGCGAATGCTGTGACGGGATCGTCTTCGGGTACTCGGCGGACTGGACCTACGTCCCGGATCCCGACCACCTCGGCCCCGACAGCTTCGACTGGGAGATCTGCGAGTTCTTCGTCGACAGCGTGCCCGACTCCGAGGTCGGCGCCGCGGCCACGGTCTGCACGGGCGCTGCGGTCACCGTGATCACCGTCGGCGCCCGCGACGACTCGACTTCCACCCCACAGGGCACCCCCGTCGACGTCGAGGTGTTGCTGAACGACGTCGGGATCCCCGACGGCGTCGGCGAGGGTGACGTCCTCGTCGACATCCGCGTCCGCAGCGGCCCCGCCTTCGGCACCACGGCCGTCGACGACTCCGATTTCGAAGATCCTTTCTTCACCTACACCCCGAACGCGGGCTTCTACGGCGCCGACTCCTTCATCTACGACGTCTGCTGGAGCTTCGGGTTCGAAGGCGAGTCGGACGAGGGGTTGTCGGCCGACTTCGAGGAGTCGGACCAGTGTGGCCGTGCGACGGTCACGATCACGGTTCCAGGCCCGGGACCGGCCGGCCCCATCGCCACCGACGACTTCGACACGACTGCCTTCGAGACACCACTCGTCGTGCCCGCCGACGGCGTACTCGGCAACGACGCCTCCAACGACGAGGTGGCCACCCCCGAGAAGCTGACGGACCCGGCCAATGGTGAGGCCGTGGTCTCCGGCGACGGGTCTTTCACCTACACGCCCGACGAGGGGTTCAGCGGCGTCGACTCGTTCACCTACAGGATCACCGACTCCTACGGCTCCGACACGGCCACCGTGATCATCGTCGTCGAACCCGGCAATGTCACCCCGACGGCGGGCCCGGGTGAGATCGCCTCGGGCGAGGGTCCGGTCGAGTTCTGGATCACGCCCCTCGTCACCGATCCGGACAGCCCGATCGACCCCGGCACGGTCACCATCGTCACGAACGGAACCTTCGGGACCGCCACGCCCAACGGCGACGGTTCAGTGCTGTACACGCCGGACCCGACGGCGATCGGCACGGCCGGAGGCGATATCGACGCCGACGCCGTGTTCACCGACACGATCACCTACGAGGTCACGGACGTCTTCGGCGCCACTTCCAACCAGGCTGACGTGACGATCACGATCACGACGATCGACCCGACGCCGACACCGACGCCCACGACCGAACCGACGCCCACCGTCACCCCGACGCCGAGCCCCACCCCCGCAGCCACCCCATCTCCGACGCCGACACCTTCGCCCACCCCCGCAGCCACCCCATCTCCGACGCAGACACCTTCGCCCACCCCGACGACGCCACCCGTCACGGACCCCACCCCCGCAACGACACCGGACCCGACCGCCGAACCGACCCCGTCGCCCACCGCCGAACCCACAGCCGACCCGACAGCCGAACCGACCCCGTCGCCCACCGCCGCGCCCGACGACGACGGTGAGGTCGCCGTAGGCGCCGACCCTGCGCCGGCGGCCCAGGTCCTCGGTGCCACGGCGGGACGTCCGCTGGTCATTGCCCTTCCCGACTGCGCGGGGGAGCTGACCGCCACGGTCGATGGCGTCCCAGTCGACGGGCCCCACGACGGCGACACCCTCAGTATCGCCACCCTCGGCATCGAATCGGGCCTCCACGAGGTCGAGGTGTTCTGCGACGGAGCATCGGTGCTGATCCAACCGATTCTGATCTCGACATCGAGCGCCGCTCCCGGCGGCGGCCGGACCGTCGTGGTGGTCATCGTCACCGCCGGCCTGCTCGCCCTGTTGTTCCGACTGGTGCCGTCCAACCCGGCGGCCCGCCGACCCGGAGGAGACCGATGATCCGTCGACTCGCCACGATGGCTGCCGCGGTGGTCCTGATGGTGGCCCTCGCCGCACCCCCCGCCTCGGCCGACGACGTCGACATCGATGCCACGATCAACGGCGTCGACCTTGCGGATGCGTCGAGTTCGGATCCGGCCGAACTCCGACCCGGTCCGGACAACGAGATCTTTCTCACCGTCACGAACACCACCGACGAGGAGGTCACGGTCGGTTGGCTGAGGGTGACGGGCAGCGTGATCGGCGTCAGCTTCCTCACCTACGAGACGACGGTCGGCGTCCCCGTCGACGCCGGCGATTCGACCTCGGTGCAGCTTCCACTCGAGTTCTTCGACCTCGAGTCCCAGGCCACAGGTCTCGTGCGAGCGGAGTTGACGCTCTACGACCTCGACCGGGAAGTCGTGGGTTCGACGAAGTTCATCGCCGACGTCCGCGGCAACGCGACCTCCGCCCTCGGCTGGTTCGCGCTCGCCATCCTCCTCTTCACCGTGCTCACGATCGCCTCGCTCGCCGCAGCTGTCTACGGACGTCGCCTGCGCGCCAACCGGTTCACCCGTGGCGCACAGTTCGCCGCACTGGGCCTCGGGGTCGGTCTTCTCGTCACGGTCGGTCTGTCGGTCGTCAGGATCGCCGCCGTGCCCGCGTCGGCGTGGGTGCCGCTCGTGCTGCTGCCGACCATCGGCACATTCATCCTCGGCTACGTCGCTCCCGGATCACTGAGCGAGGCCGTGCGTGATGCCGACCCCGACGACGAGATCGACACCGGCGCGGGGCGCGACGACCGCGGCTACGACGAGTTCGCCACGACGATCAGCTGACCCGGATCAGGAGTCGACGGCTGCGCTCGTCTCCCACAGCACCGGATAGACCAGGTGCTCGCCGCCGACGCCCTTCAGCTCGACCTGACGGGGATCCCCGAAGTCGATGTCACCGCGAGCCGAACTGATCTCCTTGACGAGGCTCGACGCGAGGATCTCGCCACCACTGGCAAGGTTCGCGATCCGCGCAGCGATGATGACGTGCTTGCCGAAGAGGTCCCCGTCGCTGTCGGCGATCACCTCACCCGTGTGCAGCCCGATACGGATCTTCACGGCCACCTCGGGACGGCTCTTCTCGAGCTGGTCCAGCTCGCGCTGAACTGCGATCATGCACAGCAGGGCACGACGCGCCCCGGGGAAGCTCAACATGAACCCGTCGCCCTGGTTCTTGATCTCCCGCCCGCCGAACTTGGTGAGGTTCTGACGGATGATGTCGTTGTGGGTCTCGAGCATCTCCATCCACACGGTGTCGCCGACAGCGAGCGCCCTGTCGGTGGACGACTCGATGTCGCTGAAGACGATCGTCACCGTTCCCTGATCCCCGGCGACGACGTGCTGGGCGATCGGACCGCTCTCCCTCGCAGCCTCGGCGACCATCTCGATCGAGGTCCGTCGGATATCCGCATCTGCACCGGCGGCCGGACGTACACGGCCGTCGGGCGCGTCGCCCCCGGTGGGAGGGGCGCCGCCGATCATGGTGCCCTTGCTGGTCTGAGAACGGGCCGGGGTCTGGCGCACCGGTGCTTCGAGCTCGACGGTGGTCTGGCCGAGACGCACGACGACGCCGGGAGTGAGGCGGACCGCCTTGGTGAGGCGGGTGGAGGCGACGAACGTGCCGTTGGTGCTGCCGAGGTCGTCGATCTCGACCCCTTCTCCGCGGGCGGGCCGGATCACCGCGTGGCGGCGCGATACCTGGGGGTCGGCGAGAATGAGTCCGCCGCACTCCCGGCCGATCTCGACCGGCTCACGCACCGACAGGTGGACGGGGGTGTGGCCGGGTTGTCTGATGACGACGATCGGGTGGGTCATCGTTCACGCATTCTGGGCACCATCGACCGTGATGGTAGCGATCTCACCCGCGTCCGTCGGCCTCGACCGACGCCGGCGATGAACGTGGCCTTGCTACGGGCCGAACCTGCGGTAAACGGGGCGGGAACATCACGACATCCCGCCGATCGGACCTGGCGGGCCGAGTAGGTTCTGGATCCATGAGGACGCTGGACCTGTTCAAGAACCGCGAGGGCGAAATGCTCGCCGCCGGGGATGTTCTTTTCTCCGAAGGTGACCCCGCAGACGACATGTTCGTCATCAAGTCGGGCGAGATCGACATCGCCGTCGGCGACAACGTCGTTCAGACACTCGGCGCAGGTGAGATCCTCGGCGAGATGGCTCTCGTCGACGATTCACCGCGCTCCGCGTCGGCCACCGTGCGCAGCGATGCGGAGGTCGTGCGGATCGACCGGAAGCGCTTCGAGTTCATGGTCCAGCAGACCCCCGGCTTCGCCACCTCCGTGCTCGGCATCATGGCCGACCGCCTGCGCAGCGCGAACGCCAAGGCTTCCACCTGAAGCCGACCGTGGCCGGACCTCAGGGCGTGGCGGTCACTCGATGACAGGCACCGAGCACTCGGTGAGGCTGCCCCTGTTGCAGACCTGCCAGGAGTGGGTGCGGGAGTTGAACCAGATCGAGTCGGTGAACTGACCGTCGTTCGCGGTCGTGGTCCGCAGCGCCCCGTCACGTCGGATGTCGACGGTCGAGGTCGTCGCCCCACTCCATGTGATGTTGAAGCGGTCGATGAAGAAGCCGTCGGTGAGCACGACGTCGGCGGTGATGCTCACCGCGGGCGGGTCGGTCGGGTTCGCCGAACGCGTCGTCGAGTCGTCGAGGCCGGCGCCGTCCTCGACGGTCAGGGTGACCGTACGGGAGCCTGCCGAGGCGTAGGTGTGTGACGTGTTCGGATCACCCTCCGTCGTCCCCGTCGAGTCGCCGAAGTCCCACGTGTAGGAGACGATCCCACCGTCATCGGAGGACCCGGACGCATTGAACGAACACGTCAGGTTGTTGCACGAGACCGTGAAAGACGCCGTAGGCGGCTGATTCTCGAACGGCTGGGCCGATCGGGTTGTGGAGCCGGAGAGGTTCTCGGCGTCGAACACGGTGAGCCCGACCGTGTACGTGCCCGGTGAGGCGTAGGTGTGCGTCGCCACGGACGGACCGTCCGACGACGTCGCGGAATCACCGAAGACCCAGTCGTAGCGGACGACGCCATCGTCGTCGGAGGAACCCGACGCGTCGAAGGTGCACTCGAGTTCGTCGCACGAGACCGTGAAAGACGCCGTCGGCGGCTGGTTCCCCGGCGGCGGATCCTCAGTGCCCGCGACGGTCGAGGGGTCGAAGGCCGAAGGTGCGACGTTCACGCGCGGCTCCAGCACTCCGTCGCCGCTGTTGTCCACCCAGTCCTGAACGCCGTTGGTGACCAACGCCGCGCGGATCGCGAGGACATCGCTGCGGTTGTTCGGGTTGTCGGCACTCGCGAGCAGCGCTGCGGCACCGGCCACGTGCGGCGAGGACATCGACGTACCGCTCTTGGTTCCGTAGGCGCCACCCGGGACGGTCGACCGGATGCAGACGCCCGGTGCCGCTACCGCCACGCCCGTGCCGTAGTTGGAGAACGAAGCACGTGTGTCGTCGGGGGTGGCACAACCAGACCCGTTGCCGCCGGGGGCACCGTCGTAGTCGGCGAACGCGGACACCCCGATGACGTCGGGGTTGCCACCCGGTCGGGTGTTCGCGATGTCGATGCCGTTGTTTCCGGCAGAGGCCACGACGACCACGCCGGCCGCGATCGTGTTGGCGATGGCGGTGTCGAGCGCTGAGCTCTGGCACACACACCCGAGGCTCATGTTCACGACTTCGATCTGCGAGCCGAGCCCCACGACATGGTCGAGGCCGCGGATGATCGAGGAGATCGTCCCGTCCCCGGCATTGTCGAGGACCTTGACGTTCCACAGGCGGGCGCCGGGGGCGACACCGACCACGCCGACGCCGTTGTCGAGCGCGGCGATCGTCCCTGCGACGTGGGTGCCGTGGCTGTCACCGTCCTCGCTGCCGTCGGGCTGGCACGGGTACTCGGCGGGAGGACCTCCGAACCAACGCTCGAAGAACGTGCCCCACCACCAGGCGCTCGGAACCTCGAGACAGTTGACGTCGTAGACGACGTTCAGATCCGGATGATCCCCGTCGATTCCGGTGTCGAGGACGGCCACGTCGACGTCGACCCTGACGTCGTCCGCCTCATTGACGAACTCGTCGCGGCTCGCCGCACCGATCCGTTCGATACCGGGCGGGGTGCTCTGCGCGGTCGCGTGGACGGCCTGATCCACCTCGACGCTCAAGACCCGCGGGTCTGCTCTCAGATCTTCGATGGCCGACTCGGCGACGTTGGCCACGTAGCCGTTGAAGACATTGCGGAACGACTCCTGCACGTCGACGCCGAGCCGCTCGTGATCCGCCGAGGTGGCGGACACGCCGACGCTGGGCGCGAGTTGGACGATGACATCCACCCGTTGGTCGCCAGGAGCGGCAGCAGAGGTACCTGGGGAAGCCAGGGTGAGCACCGACAGGACCAGGGCCATGGCGGCAACAACGACGGCGAGTCTTTTCACGGTTTTCCCCCGCTCGGGATCATGATCACGATCGACATATCGGCACCTTCAGTATGGAACCGTAGGCCCTATCGGGGTGCGCCGTCCGCATCGGCCGGAGGTTCGTGACCACCGAGCCCGGAGTCCGCCGCGAACGCCGGACCACCCTCGGCCCACCGGCGCAGGGCCTCGAACGGGTAGATCCCTGTCGAGTGCCCGTCGTTCCAGGTGACGTTGAGGCCCCAGGCCCCGTGGAGTCGGGCGTCGGTGATGCGCAACGGCTGGGGGCCACCCGGGCGTGGCCACGTGTCCTCATCCCGGTCGCGCAGGCTCCGACATGTCGCGCACGGACAGCCCAGGCGCAGGGTCATGAGGTCGAACTCGGCGACGAAGCCGTCGGGCCACGTGAGGGTGACACCCTCGTCGCGCCGCACATCGATGCCGCTGGGCTGATCCCCGTTCGCCACCGACACAGGATGCCCGACGCGGCCCTACGATCATCGTCGTGCCACAGGAACTCCCCGATGACGAGGCGATGACCGCCGCTCTCGCCGAGGCTCGCCTCGCTCCCGACCACGGCGACGTGCCCATCGGCGCGGTGGTCGTCGTCGACGGCGCGATCGTGGCCCGGGCGCACAACGAGCGGGAGGCGGCATCGGATCCGACGGCACACGCCGAGGTCCTCGCGCTGCGGCGGGCGGCGGACGTGCTGGGGTCGTCGCGCCTCGACGGTGCCGTACTGGTCTCGACCATCGAGCCGTGCCCGATGTGTGCCGGGGCGGCACTACTCGCGCGCGTCGCGCGGGTGGTGTTCGGCTCTCCGGACCAGAAGGCCGGAGCCTGCGGTTCGCTCTACAACCTCGGAGCCGACCCCCGGCTCAACCACGAGTTCGAAGTGGTGGCCGGTGTAGAGGCGTCGCAGTGCGCGGCACTCGTCTCGGAGTTCTTTGCACAACGCCGCTGAGAATTGGCTGGACGTGGGAGTGGCCGTCGCGCCGACAGCTCACTGCGTCGTCGGGCGCAGGACCTCAGACCTGTGCTGCAAAGGCTCGTGCGAGGCGTTCGGTGATCGCTGCGTCGCCCGTCGCACCCGAGTTGACTTCCCAGACCCAGTTGCCGCCCAGGTACATCACGATGGCAACCGGGCCACTTCCTCCTTCGACCAGTACCGCGTCGCCCTGATAGGCCGCGCCGTCGAAGTCGGGAATCGGGGTGACGGTGCGGCGAGATGACCAGAACTCGACGCGGGCCTCGTAGCCGGGCCGAGCACCGTTGTTCAGCAACGTGATCGTCGCCTCCCCCGCAGTGTTCTCACCGTCGAACACCGAGTACATGCAGCCCGTGTTGGTCGTCAGCGGCAGAGATGCGGCGCTTACGCCTTCGAAGATGGCGACGACGTCGTTGGTTCCGATCATCTCGCACACCTCGCCCGAGGTCAGCGTCGGCGGCGGAAAGTCGGTCTCGGCGGGACTGTCACCGCCGGCGGATGCGCTCCCTTCATCATCATCATCACCACCGCCGCAGGCGACGCCGAGCATCGCGAGGGCCAGTACGAGCACGAGACAACTGCGTTTCATGGCTGAGCTCCATAGGTGGAAGGTCAGCGCCTCGACGCTGCTGCCGGATGGTTCGGGTTGTGAGTGGCGGAGGGTATGGGATTTGAACCCATGGTGACGCAAGCGCCACAACGGCTTTCGAGGCCGCCCCATTCGTCCGCTCTGGCAACCCTCCGCCAGCGACGTTATCGCCGTGAACGCCCGGCGGCACGGTGTCCGCCAGCGGCCGCCGCAACGTAGGCGGCCGCTTCGGTCTCCCCGATGCCGTGTGACTCGACGAGACCGACGACCAGGGTGGCGGCGTAGGCGTCGGAGGGTGGTGCCACCTGGTCGGCCAGGTCGACCGGCGTCGTGAAGGTCACCGCCGGCTGGCCGTCGATCGGGTCCAGGTCCAGGCGCCGGGCGTAGCGCTCACCTTCCTGGTCCCACACGTCGATGAACTGCTCCTCGGTGATGAGCCACGCCCGGGCGAGCGTCCGCGCGTTCGCATCAGGCTCCGCGTCGACGTAGGCCACTCCGCCGCCGCCCCACACCGTCGTGTCCCCTGCGAAGTAGAGGCGGTGCGCGATGACGAGCGGCCGGTCCTCACGCGGCGGCGACGGATCCCGCGCGCCGCTCTGGCCCTCGGTGCGGCCGGGCGGGCGCCCTCCGGTCAGGTAGGTCAGGAAACGCTCGCGGGACAGGTTCGACCCGTAGGAGACGTACCAGACGAGGTCGACGGCTACTGACCCTGGCCCAGGGAGAAGCCGGGCTCACCGTCGAAGGTGAACAGGCCTTCTGTCTTGATGAACGGGAAGCCGGCATCGTCGAGACGCGAGAGCAGGGCGATGATCTGCGCGTGGGTGACCGGTGCCCCGGCATCGACCGCCTGGAAGCGGCAGCGCCAGTGGTCGGTCCAGAACGTCTCAGGGGCGCCGTCGGGGTAGACCTTCTGACCCCGGTTGGTGATCATGACCAACTGGAGATCGGGCCCGGCGTGCTCGGAGAGCGCCTTGCCCAGATCGTCGGCCGTGCCATCCCACCAGTCCAGGAACACGTCGGTTCCGACGAAGACCTTCTCGGGCGGTGTCCGCCGCACGACGTCGATGCGGATGGGCTCGGTCCGGTCGGGGTAACTGACCGCGGGCAGGATCTCGGGCGTGGAGCCGACGCGGGCGATGACGGCGTCGGCGAACCCGGAGGTCCCGACCTTCTCCGTCGAGGTCTCCGGGTCGTGGATGTCGTAGGTGTGGACCCCGTCCTCGATGGTGCGCCGCCAGGCGTTCTGCACCTTCGTCGCGACGTCGCCCTGTCCGATGTGCAGGAGCATCTGGACGGCGCCGAGCAGGAGCCCGGAAGGGTTGGCCATGTCCTGGCCGGCCCGCCGGGGCGCCGAACCGTGGATGGCTTCGAACATCGAGACGTCCGAGCCGATGTTCGCGCTGCCGGCGAGACCCACGGAGCCGGCGATCTGCGCCGCCACGTCGGAGAGGATGTCGCCGTAGAGGTTCGGCAGAACGACGACGTCGAAGTTCTCGGGGCTGTCGGCGAGTTTCGCCGCGCCGATGTCGACGATCCAGTGCTCCGACTCGAGATCGGGATAGTCCTCGGCGATCTCGTCGAAGACCTTGTGGAAGAGGCCGTCGGTGCCCTTCATGATGTTGTCCTTGGTGAAGCAGGTCACCTTGGAACGGCCGTAGCTACGGGCGTACTCGAACGCGTAGCGCACGATGCGCTCGGAACCCGGCCGGCTGATCAGCTTCAGCGTCTGGTACACCTCGGGCGTCTGGCGGTGCTCGATCCCGGCGTAGAGGTCCTCTTCGTTCTCCCGGATGATCACGACGTCCATGTCGGGATGACGCGTCTTCACGTACGGCGCATACGAGGGGCAGGGCCGGACGTTGGCGAACATGCCGAATGTCTTGCGCACGGTGACGTTGAGGCTCTTGTAGCCGCCACCCTGGGGCGTGGTGATCGGCGCCTTGAGGAACACCTTGGTGCGCCGCAGGGACTCCCACGATGCCGGCTCGATGCCGGCGGTGATCCCCCGGCTGTAGACGGCCTCACCGATCTCGATCTCCTCGACGGCGATGCGCGCACCCGCCGCCTCGAGGATGCGCAGTGTCGCGTCCATGATCTCGGGCCCGATGCCGTCGCCGCGGGCGACGGTGATCGGAACGAGATCAGCTGAGGTGGTCGACATCGGCGACTCCTTTGGTCGGGAGGGTGGGCTGGCTGCCCTTTGGAACTTATCCAATATATATATGCCATCATCGTTATTGCAACCACGGTATTAGACTTCGCATTCAGCCGGTCTGGACGCGGAGGGGCCCCGCCCGGATCGGACGGGGCCCCTCGCTGACGACAGACGCGGTCGGCCTAGTTGCCGCCCTCGTTCAGGGTGACCTCGATGCGAGTCCAGCCTTCGCCGGTCGTATCGAGACCCGCGGCCTCGAGGTTGGCGACGGCCTCCTCGGCGATATCTGTGCGGAACGCACCGTCATCGGGCGGCGCCTGGAGAATCCCCTCGGTGGTCGCGACCTCGACGGTCTGCTCCCACAGAGCGGGATCCATGACACCCACACCGAGCGGCGAGGGCCAGATGAGACCGTTCATCTCGTTCAACTGCCACGCCTGGTGCGACAGACCGAGCTCGGTCCCCGAGTTGACCACGACGTCCACGCAGGCGTCGAAGTTGTCGCGGCACCAGATCCAACCCTCGAGCGACGCCTGTACGAACCGCACTGCGATGTCGCGATACTCCGGTTCATCGGCGAGGCGACTCTCGTCGGCCCAGATCGCATCCTGGAGCATCGCCGTGCCGACGTCGTTCCAGTCGATGATGTTGAGATCCTCAGGCTGGTAGAGCTCACCCGTCTCGGGGTTGATGCTCTCGAGCACCTGGGCGTACTCGTTGTAGATCATCGCCTGGGCGGCGTCGACGTCGCCGTTGAGCAGCGCGGACATGTTGAAGTCCTGCTGGACCAGTGTCACGTCGCTGGCGGGATCCAGTCCCGCATTGCGGAGGCCGGCGAAGAGTTCGAATTCGTTGCCGAAGCCCCAGTTGCCGACGTTCATGCCCTCGAGATCCTCGACGGTCGTGATGCCGGATTCCACGAAGCTCACCTGTAGCGTGCCCGATCGCTGGAGCACCTGGGCGATGTTCACCATGTCGGCGGCGCCCTCCTCACGTGGCACGAGACCACGGGGCACCCACGAAATGGCGAAGTCGGCTGCGCCCGAGGCGAGCACAGTGGCCGGAACGATGTCGACGGCACCTTCGAGGATCGTCACGTCGAGGCACAGCGCGTCGTAGAGACCCTGGTCCGCGGCCGCGTAGTAGCCCGCGAACTGCGACTGTGCGAACCACTGGAGCTGAAGCGACACCTCGTCCACGGTCTCACAGGTCGCCGCGCCGTCATCAGATGCGGCACCGTCGTCAGATGCAGCGCCGTCATCAGACGCAGCCCCGTCGTCACCGGCAGCGCCGTCGTCAGAGGCGGCTCCGTCGTCACCGGCAGCGGTGTCGTCATCGTCGTCACCGCAGGCTGCGGCGATCAGTGAAAGAGTCAACAGCAGCGCCAGGAGACGCATCAGTCGACGTGGGTTCCCTCTCATGGTTTCCCCTCCTTGGTCGGGATTCGCCCATCGGGCAGAGGATTCAGTGTGCCAGGCCGGTGTTACGCAGATGTTTCGCCTTCGCTTTCGTGGTGCCAGGGCATGACAAGACGTTCGGCGACCACTGCGATGCCGTAGAGGCCGATGCCGATGACGCTGCCGGCCACCACGGCCGCCCATGCGGTGTCGTACCGGGCGAGACCGGCGTTCTGGGTGATGATCGGCCCGAGTGCGTCCTGACGGCCGCCGAAGTACTCGGCGACGATCGCCGCGATGACTGCGAGCGAGGCGACGATCTTGAGCGCGGTGAAGAAATACGGCAGCGCGTTCGGGATCCGCAGCTTCGCCACGATCGTCCACTCGCTAGCCGCGTAGGAGCGCATGAGTTCGACCTGGTCGTACGACACCTGTGTGAGGCCCTTGGCCGTGTTGATGAAGACCGGGAAGAACACCAACAGGACGACGACGGCCTGGTTGGACTCGGGCTTGGTCAGCCCGATCCAGTTGTTGAAGACGGGGGCGAGGGCGATGATCGGGATCGCGTTGATCGCGATGGCGAGCGGAGTGAGCGTCTCGTTCGCCGTACGGAACCGGGTGACCAGCAGCGCCCCCACGACCCCGACGAGAATCCCGAACCCCAGCCCGGTGAGGATGACGAAACCCGTCACGCGGCTGGCCTGCCAGATGACCGACCAGTCTTCGCCGATGGCCGAGACGATGTCGGTCGGCGGGGGAAGGACGAAGCCCTCCGGGTCGGTGGCCGCGAGCAGCGCCTCCCAGATCACGAGGACCGCCACGCCGAACACGAGGGGCGGCCACCACGCCCGGCCGACCCGCTGGACGACGTTCACGCGTGGCCCTCTACGGCGCGCAACGCGGCGCGCACCTCGGTGACCTTCTCGAAGAAGGCCTCGTCGCCGCGGGTGTCGTCGTCGCGGTCGCCCAGGTCCACCTCGATCTCGGTGGCGATGCGACCCGGGCGGGGCGACATGACCACGACGCGGGTGGACAGGAACACGGCCTCGGGGATCGAGTGGGTGACGAAGACGATCGTCGTGTGCGTCTCACGCCAGATCGACAGGAGCTCGGACTGCATGTGCTCGCGGGTCATCTCGTCGAGCGCGCCGAAGGGTTCATCCATCAACAGCAGGGTCGGATTGAACGACAGGGCGCGCGCGATGGCGACGCGTTGTTGCATTCCGCCCGAGAGCTCGCCGGGGTGGTGGTCGGCGAAGTCCCCGAGGCGCACCATGTCGAGCATCTCGAGCGCCCGTGTCCGACGCTTCTCGCGGGACCAGCCCATCAACTCGAGCGGGAGTTCGATGTTGCGGGCGACCGTGCGCCAGTCGAACAGGCCGGCCTTCTGGAACGCCATCCCGTAGTCCTGGTCACGACGCGCCCTGTCGGCGGTCTTGCCGAGGACCGAGATCTCCCCTCCGGTCGGCTCGGTGAGTCCCGCGATCAGGCGCAACAGCGTGGACTTGCCACAGCCCGACGGACCGATCAGCGAGACGAACTCCCGTGCGCCCACCGACAGGTCGATGTCGGCGAGCGCGTGCACCGCGTTGGGCCGACCGGGGTTGAAGGTCTTGTCGACACCACCGACGGTGATCGCGACGTCGGTTCCGTCAGCGTTCATCGGGCTACCTGTCCTCTCCGGCCGAGCACGATCCGCTCGGCGACCGTGATGATCCCGACGACGACGAGACCCAACACCGCCGCGCCGATCACCGAGACGTAGAGCCGCTCCGGACCCGTCGTATAGGTACCGGCGTAGTCGAGGATCAGCCGGCCGAGACCACCTCGCACGCCGCCGGAGATCTCACCCACGATCGCCCCCACCACCGATGCCGTTCC
Organism: Acidimicrobiales bacterium; assembly: GCA_040219085.1. Taxonomy (NCBI): domain Bacteria; kingdom Bacillati; phylum Actinomycetota; class Acidimicrobiia; order Acidimicrobiales; species Acidimicrobiales bacterium. The sequence continues at coordinate 17,114 of JAVJTC010000026.1, read as the reverse complement.
GGCGATCTTGAGCGCGGGGAACAGGTAGGGCAGCGACGCCGGAAGGCGCAGCCGCCACAAGGTCTGCCCCCAGGAGGCCGCGTAGGAATCCATCAACTCGTGGGCTGCGGAGTCCGCCGACTTGAGGCCGCGAATGCCGTTGACCGCCACCGGGAAGAACGTGAGGTAGACCGCGATCAGCGAGACCGACATCCAGTCCTGCCACTCCCACGGCAGGAAGTCGAAGTTCGAACGGCCCCAGATGACGATGATCGGGGCGATTGCGATGAGCGGGATGGTCTGCGAGACGATCACCCAGGGCAGGACGGCGCGCTCCACGATCGGCGCCCGCACGAGTGCGATGGCGATCACGATCCCCACGAAGGCGCCGATGGCGAAGCCCACGGCAGCCTCACGCAGCGTGAAGACGGCGCCGTCGAGGGTCGACCTGCCGATGGTCTTGCCGCCGGCCCGGCGCGACTCGCCGAACTCACGGAGGATGTCGAGGATCGGTGGCATGTTGCGGTCGTCGGAGCGTGGCAGGTAGTCGCCGATGAACCACCAGTCCAGCTGGGAGTCGTCGAGCGCCTGACCGAGCGCCTTGTAGAGCGTGTAGAGGCCGGCCAGCGCTACGACGAAGAGGGCGAAGGTGAGGCTCCGCCGCAGCGCGTTGGAAGCGACGAGGCGCCGATCGGTCCGCCGCCCCGAGGCGGCGGCGAGTTGATCGGCGAGGAGCGGATCCGGCGCACTCACCCCCGTGCACTCACGACGCGAGCGCCTCGCGCACTGCGGGGATGACGACCTGGCCGTAGGCGTTGAGCGTCTCGTCCTTCTGGTCGTGCATGAGGTAGATCGAGAACTGGTCGACACCCAGCGCGGCGAGTTCGGTCATCCGCGTGACGTGCGCCTCGGGCGGACCGAGGACGCAGAATCGGTCCACGATCTCGTCGGGCACGAAGTCCACGTGGGTGCTCGAGGCCTTGCCGTGTTCGGCGTAGTCGTAGCCCTTGCGACCCTCGATGTAGTCCGTGAGTGCGGCGGGCACGGCGTCGCCTGCGTCGCCGTAGCGTTCGACGAGATCGGCGACGTGGTTGCCGACCATGCCGCCGAACCAACGGACCTGGTCCCGCTGGTGGGCGATGTCGTCGCCGACGTAGGCGGGGGCGGCGACGACGATGTACAGGTCGTCGGGATCCCGGCCGGCCGCGGCCGCCGCCTCTTTGACGGTGTTGATGGTCCACTCGGCGATGGACAGGTCGGCGAGCTGCAGTACGAATCCGTCGGAGCGTTCACCGCACAGCTTCAGCGCCTTGGGCCCGTAGCCGGCCATGAGCACCTTCAACTCGCTGCCGTGGGACCACGGGAAGTCCAGGTCGGTGTCGTTGTAGGCGATCCGCCCCGAGTTGCCGAGGGCTCTGATCACGTCGATCGCCTCACCGGTGGTGGCGAGGTTGCACGGCTTGTTCCCGATGACACGCATCGCGGAGTCGCCCCGGCCGATCGAGCAGATCGTGCGGTTGCCGTACATGTCGTTGAGCGTGGCGAACAGCGATGCGGTGACAGTGGCGTCGCGGGTGCCGGGATTGGTGACCATCGGCCCGACGATCATCCGGTGCGTCTCGGCCAACATGGCGGAGTAGATGACGAACGGCTCCTGCCACAGGACATGGGAGTCGAAGGTCCAGCCGTAGCTGAACCCGAGCGTCTCGGCCCGCTTGGCGAGATCCACGACGCGCCACGCGGGCGGATCGGTCTGCAGTACGACACCGAAGTCCATCGGGTTCTCCTCGTCTCGGTTCTCGGTGGGCTCTCAGCGGGTCTCGGGGAAGCCGAGATCCACGGTGGAGGTGGCCGGGTCGGGCCAACGGCTCGTGACGACCTTGCCCCGCGTGTAGAACTGCACGCCCTCGGGGCCGTAGACGTGGGTGTCGCCGAACAGTGACGCCTTCCAGCCCCCGAAGCTGTAGTACGCGACGGGCACCGGGATCGGCACGTTCACCCCGACCATCCCCGCAGGGGCCTCCCGGACGAACTTGCGGGCGGCGCCGCCGTCACGGGTGAAGATCGCGGTGCCGTTGCCCCACGGGTTGTCCTCGAGGAGGTGCAACGCCTCCTCGTAGGTGCCGACGCGCAGCACCGTCAGAACCGGTCCGAAGATCTCGTCGCGGTAACAGTCCATCGATTCGGTCACGTGGTCGAGGAGGCTGACGCCGAGGAAGAACCCGCTCTCGTCGAGGTCGTCGGCGCGCCCGTCGCGGACCACCGTCGCGCCCGCCCCGGCCGCCCCGGCGACGTAGGCCGCCACCCGGTCACGGTGCTGGGCGGTGATCAGCGGCCCCATCTGGGAGTCCTCGTCGAGGCCGTCGCCCACGGTGACGTCGTCGAGGCGGGCGGAGATCGCGTCGACGAGACGATCGCCGATGTCACCGACCGCCACCACTGCGGAGATGGCCATGCACCGCTCCCCCGCCGAGCCGTAGCCCGCGGAGATGGCCGCGTCGGCCGCCAGGTCCACGTCCGCGTCGGGCAGGACGACCATGTGGTTCTTCGCGCCGCCCAGGGCCTGCACCCGCTTGCCGTGGGAGGTGCCCGTCTCGTAGACGTAGCGGGCGATGGGCGTTGAGCCGACGAAGCTCACCGCGGCGACGTCCGGGTGTTCGAGCAGACGGTCCACTGCCACCTTGTCGCCCTGCACGAGGTTCACGACGCCGGGCGGCAGTCCGGCCTCGGCCAGGAGTTCCATCGTGAACAACGGTGCCGACGGGTCCTTCTCCGAAGGCTTCAGGATGAAGGTGTTCCCGCACGCGATGGCGTTGGGATACATCCACATGGGAACCATCGCCGGGAAGTTGAACGGCGTGATCCCCGCCACGACGCCCAGGGGTTGACGGATCGAGTAGACGTCGATGTCGGTGGACGCCTGCTCGGAGAAGCCGCCCTTCAACAGCTGGGCGATCCCACACGCGAACTCGATGTTCTCGAGACCCCTGGCGACCTCGCCCATCGCGTCGGAGAGCACCTTTCCGTGCTCGAGGGTCAGGCGCCGGGCGATCTCGGTGCGGTTGCGGTGCACCAGTTCGCGGTAGCGGAACAGGATCTCGGTGCGCTTCGCGAGCGAGACGTCACGCCACGACTCGAAGGCGAGGCGGGCCGACGCCACCGCCAGATCCACCTCCGCCACGTCCGCGAGGCCGACCTCCGCCGTCTGCTTGCCGGTCGCCGGGTTGAAGACCGCCGAGGTGCGCCCCGAAGACGACTCGAGCGGCTTCCCGTCGATCCAGTGATCCAGTCGCTCCATGGCGACGCTCCTTCGTTGGTGTTGGTCGGCCGCTCAGTGCAGGTACTGCGACGTCTTGCGCCGCAGGTACGCACCGTCGCCGGGCTTGCCGTGGTAGGCACCACCTTCGATCAGGACCTTGCCCTTGGAGATGACGGTCTCGACCCTGCCGTCGATCTCGAAGCCCTCCCAGGCCGAGTAGTCCATGTTCATGTGGTGGTTGTCGACGCTGATGGTCGTCTTCGCGTTCGGGTCGTAGAGGACGATGTCCGCGTCGGAACCGGGGGCGATGATGCCCTTCTGCGGATACATCCCGAACATGCGCGCCGGGGTGGTCGAGCAGGTCTCGACCCAACGCTCGAGGCTCAGTTCACCGGTGACGACGCCCTGGTAGATGAGGTCCATGCGGTGCTCGACCGAGCCGATCCCGTTGGGGATGGCGCGGAAGTCCTCGCGACCGAGTTCCTTCTGGTCCTTCATGCAGAAGGGGCAGTGGTCGGTGGCGACGATGGACAGGTCGTTGGTGCGCAGACCCCGCCACAGGTCCGCGTGGTGGTGTTCGTGCTTGGTCCGCAACGGCGGCGAGCACACCCACTTCGCACCCTCGAACCCGGGGGCGCCCAGTTGGTCCTCGAGGGTCAGGTACAGGTACTGGGGGCAGGTCTCGGCGAACACGTTGTGCCCCTCGTCACGGGCGGCCGCAACGTGTTCGAGCGCCTCGGATGCCGACAGGTGCACGAAGTAGACGGGGGCTCCGGCGACGAGCGCCAACTGGATCGCACGGTTCGTGGCCTCACCTTCCAACCGCGACGGCCGGGTGATGCCGTGGTAGATCGGGTCGGTCTGGCCGCGTGCCGCGGCCTGCTCGGCGATCACGTCGATGGCGATGCCGTTCTCGGCGTGCATCTGGATCAGTCCGCCGTTGTTGGCGGCCACCTGCATCGCCTTGAAGATCTGGCCGTCGTCGGAGTACAGGACCCCCGGGTAGGCCATGAACAGCTTGAAGCTCGTGATGCCCTCGGCGACGAGAGCGTCCATCTCCTTGAGCGCGGCATCGTCGACGCCACCCATGATCATGTGGAACCCGTAGTCGATGGCGCAGTTGCCCTCGGCCTTCTCGAACCAGGCGTCGAGGCTCGCCCGCACGCTCTCGCCGTAGGTCTGGACGGCGAAGTCGACGATCGTCGTCGTGCCTCCCCAGGCGGCGGCCCGGGTGCCGGTCTCGAACGTGTCCGACGCGAAGGTCCCGCCGAAGGGGAGTTCCATGTGGGTGTGGACGTCGATACCGCCGGGCACGACGTAGCGGCCGGACGCGTCGATGCGCCGGTCCACGTCGCCGACGGCTCCAGCCAGGGCCGAACCCGGCCGGATGAGCGCCTCGATGACGCCGTCCTGGACGAGGACGTCGGCTGGCTCCGCCCCCGTGGGCGACACGACCGTCCCGTTCTCGATGAGCATTCGCATGCGCTGGCCTCCTAGGAGATCTCTTCGATCGATGTGGCGATGATGTTCACGGCGGTGTCGACCTCGTCCTCGGTCACGCTCAGCGGCGGGGCGATCCGCAGGACGTTGCCGTAGAGACCGCCCTTGCCGATGAGCAGACCGTGGCGCCTCGTGGCTTCGAGCAGTGCACCCGCGCGGGCGGCGTCGGGGGTGGTCCCGCCCACCTCGACGCACTCGAAGGCCTGCATGAGCCCCCGACCACGGACCTCGGCGATCCAGTCGGTCCGTTCCACGAGCGGCTCCAGCCCCTCCCGGAGCCGGTTGCCGGTCTTGTGGGCGTTGGCCTGCAGGTCATGGCTCAGGAGGTACTCGAGGTTGGCGAGGCCCCCGGCGGCGACGAGTGGGTTGCCGCCGAACGTGGAGATCGAATTGGCACCGAGGCAGTCCATGACGTCGGGCCGGGCGATGACACCGGCGAGAGGCAGCCCGTTGCCGACGCCCTTCGCGAAGGTGACCATGTCGGGCACGACGCCGTGGGCCTGGTAGCCCCAGAAGTGCTCACCGGTGCGGCCCCAGCCGGTCTGGACCTCGTCCGCGACGAAGAGGATCCCTGACTCGTCGAGGACCTTCTTGAACTCCCCGAAGAAACCGTCGGGCGGCACTGTGAACCCGCCGACCCCCTGGATGGGCTCGGCGATGAGGCATGCGACGTCGCCGGCGGTGCACATGTCGATCACGTCGCGAAGGTCCTGCACACACGCCGCCGTGTACTCCGCATCGGGGAGTTCACGGAACGGGCTCCGGAGCCGGTAGCCGCCGTGGACGTAGTTGACCGACAGACCCGACAGGCTCGACGACGACCACGACCGGTTGCCGGTGATCGCCATGGTCGAGAACGACCGGCCGTGGTAGCTGTTGCGCATCGCGAGGATCTGGTTGGAGCGGCGGTAGCTCGTCGCCAGGAGCAGCGCTGCGTCGTTGGCCTCGGTGCCCGACGTCGTGAAGAACACCTTGACACCGTCGATGTCGGACAGCCCGGCGATCTTCTCGGCGAGAGCGACCATCGGCTCGATGAGGTACAGCGTGGAGGTGTGCAGCATCTTCGCCGCCTGGGCCTGGATGGCCTCGACCACCTCGGGCACCGCGTACCCGGTCATCGTCGTGAGGATGCCGCCGAAGAAGTCGAGGTAGCGGTTGCCGTCGCCGTCGGTGACGTGACGCCCCTCGCCGTCGACGATCTCCATCGGATCCTCGTAGTACAGCGCCAACCAGGACGGCATGACCTCCCTGTGGCGGGCGAGCAGTTCGTCGCTCATCCCGCTCAGATCTCCGTGAGTGATCCGTAGGCGTCGGGGCGGCGGTCCCGGTAGAAGGCCCAGAGGTTGCGGACCTCGGCGATCATGTCCATGTCGAGGTCCCGCACGACGAGCTCCTCGTCGTGACCCGACGCAGGCTCGCCGACGAACTGGCCGCGTGGGTCCACGAAGTACGAGGTGCCGTAGAAGTCGTTGTCGCCGAGCGGTTCGACGCCCACGCGGTTGATGGCGGCGACGAAGTACTCGTTGGCCACCGCCGATGCGGGTTGCTCGAGCTGCCACAGGTACGACGACAGGCCCCGTGAGGTGGCCGACGGGTTGAACACGATCTGGGCACCGGCGAGACCGAGGGCACGCCAGCCCTCGGGGAAGTGCCGGTCGTAACAGATGTAGACGCCGACCTTGCCGACGGCGGTGTCGAACACCGGCCAGCCGACGTTGCCGGGCCGGAAGTAGAACTTCTCCCAGAACCCGTTGACCTGGGGGATGTGGTGCTTGCGGTACTTGCCGAGGTAGGTCCCGTCGGCGTCGATGACAGCGGCGGTGTTGTAGAGGAACCCGGGCTGCTCCTCTTCGTACATCGGGACCACGAGCACCATCGACAGCTCCGCGGCGAGCTCACACATCAGCCTGGTGGTCGGCCCGTCGGGGATCTGCTCGGCGTAGCCGTAGTACTCGGTCTCCTGCACCTGGCAGAAGTACGGGCCGTAGAACAGCTCCTGGAACCCCATCACCTGCGCGCCCTGCGCCGCCGCCTCACGGGCGTACCCGACGTGTTTCTCGATCATCGAGTCCTTGTCGCCCGTCCATGTCGTCTGGACGATCGCCGCTCGGACGTTGCTGGCCATCGGGTGCTCCCTCTCGTCGTGACGTGACGGGGACGGCGATCCGACGCCGGGTGGCGACCTCGATCGCTGCTGCGACGGACGGCCCCGTAGACCGACTCTAGATGTCGGGACCGGCCTCGTCACGACCGGGCCGGTCGACGGCGCCAATACCCTGCGGACATGCGCATGAGTCCCCACGCGGCGATCGGCCACAACCCCGACGACGTGAAGGGCCAGCAGGTGACGAAGGGGACGGTGCTGCGCGTCGTCGCCCTCGCCCGCCCGTACCGCGCGATGCTCATCGGCTTCATCGCTGCCATCCTGCTCACCGCGCTCCTCGCCCTCGTCCCGCCGCTGCTGTTCCGGCGCATCATCGACGACGCGATCGCCAACGGCGACCGGGGCCAGTTGAACCTGCTCGCCGGGCTGATCCTCGCCGCGGCGTTCGCCGAGGCCGGGCTCGCGATGATCGAGCGGTTCTTCTCGGCGCGCATCGGCGAGGGCCTGATCTACGACCTGCGGACGAAGCTCTACGACCACGTCCAGCGGATGCCCATCGCGTTCTTCACCCAGGTGCAGACCGGCTCGCTCATCAGCCGCATGAACAACGACGTGATCGGAGCTCAGCGGGCCATGACCGGCACGCTCGGTCAGGTCATCTCGAACGTGATCGTGCTGATCACGACTCTCGTGGCCATGTTCTTCCTCGAGTGGCGCCTGACGCTGCTCGCCCTGGCCCTGCTTCCACTGTTCGTGCTCCCGACGAAGAAGGTGGGCCGCAAGCTCCAGGCGCTCACCCGACGCCAGATGGAGAACAACGCCGAGATGAACACGACGATGACCGAACGGCTCAACGTGTCCGGCGCCATGCTCGTCAAGTTGTTCGGCCGCCACGACGACGAGTTGGAGGAGTTCTCCGACAGGGCCGGTCAGGTGCGTGACATCGGCGTCACGTCTGCGATGTACGCCCGCACGTTCTTCATCGCACTGAGCCTCGTCGGCGCCGTCGGCACGGCCCTCATCTACTGGGTGGGCGGGTGGCTGACGATCGAGAACACGATCACGATCGGCACGCTCACCGCGATGAGCCTGTTCGTCGCCCGGATCTACACACCGCTGACGAGTCTCACCAACGCCCGCGTCGACATCATGACGGCGTTCGTGTCCTTCGACCGCGTCTTCGAGGTGCTCGACACGGAGAACCCGATCACCGACCGTCCGGGCGCGATCGACCTGATCGACCCCGTCGGACGCGTCGAGATCGACGGCGTGCGCTTCACGTACCCGCCGGCGGACGCGACGACGGTCGCGTCGCTCGAGAGTCGGCCCGAGCTCCCCGCCGAGCGGGCAGCCGGACCCGCCATCGACGGGGTGACGCTGCGCGCCGAGCCGGGCCAGCTGATCGCACTCGTGGGACCCTCGGGCGCGGGCAAGACCACCCTCGTGTCGCTCATCACCCGCCTGTACGACGTGGACGAGGGCCGGGTGGTCATCGACGGCCACGACGTGCGTGACCTCACCCAGCAGACGCTGCGCCGCTCGATCGGCGTCGTGTCCCAGGACCCGCACCTCTTCCACGATTCGGTGGCGGTGAACCTGCGGTACGCCCGTCCCGGCGCGACCGACGCGGAGATGGTGGCGGCGTGTCAGGCGGCCCAGATCCACGAGGTCATCGCCGCGCTGCCCAACGGCTACGACACCATCGTCGGCGAACGCGGCTACCGGCTCTCCGGCGGCGAGAAACAGCGCCTCTCCATCGCCCGGATGCTGTTGAAGAACCCGTCCATCGTTGTGCTGGACGAGGCCACGAGTCATCTGGACTCCGAGAACGAGGCGCTCGTCCAGCGGGCGCTGGCCAAGGCGCTCGAGGGTCGCACGGCGATCGTCATCGCCCACCGGCTCTCGACGATCACAAACGCCGACGCCATCGCGGTGCTCGAGAAGGGGCGGCTCGTCGAACACGGGCGCCACGACGAACTCCTGGCGGCCAACGGGCTGTACTCGGAGCTCTACCGCACGCTCGTGCGCTCGGAGAGCGCCCCCACCGCGTGAAGCCCGTGGCGGACGCCGACCGGCTCTTCGACCCCGACCCGACCTTCGGGGTCCGGGAACTGGCCGACCGGATCCGTGGCGTCCTCGACAGGACGTTCCCCGGCGAGGTCTGGGTCCGCGGTGAGATCCGCAACCTCAGCCGGTCACGTTCGGGCCACGTCTACTTCGACCTGGTGGAGCCGCCCGAACCCGGGCGCGAACCCACCGCCGCTGTCAACGTCGTGCTCTTCGACGACGCCCGCCAGATCGTCAACCGGATCCTGACGCGCGCCGGGGCCGTGAAGATGTCCGACGGCGTGGAGATCCGCCTGCGTGGCGTCGTCGACTACTACGCGCCACGGGGACGTCTGCAGGTGCGGATGACGAGCATCGACCCCGAGTACACGCTCGGGAGACTCGCCGCTGACCGCGAGCGGATCCTCGCCGCGCTCGCCGACGACGGCCTGCTGACCTTGCAGAAGACCCTCACCGGGCCACTGGTGCCGCTGCGCGTCGGCCTCGTGACCTCAGCCGATTCCGCTGCGTGTGCCGACGTCTGCGAGCAACTCGCCGCGTCCGGCCACGGCTGGCGCGTCAGGATCGTGGACACCCGCGTGCAGGGCCCCACGGCTGACCGCTGGGTCGCCGACGCGGTCATGAGGGCCGCCCGCCTCGACGTCGACGTGATCGTCGTCGTGCGCGGCGGCGGCGCACGCACTGAGCTGGCCACCTTCGACTCCGACCTGCTCGCGCGGGTGATCGCCCGCTGCGAGGTCCCCGTGTTCACGGGCATCGGCCACGAGATCGACACGTCCATTGCGGACGAGGTGGCCCACGAGGCGCACAAGACACCGACGGCGTGCGCCCAGGCGCTGATCGACCGGGTCCGGTCCTTCGAGGACCGTTTCTGGTCGGCATGGTCCGACGTCGCCGAGGAGTCACGGCGACACCTCACCGACAACCGTCGACGCGTGGACGGCGCCGGCCGCCGCGCGGTCGACGCGAGTCGCGCGCCCTTGCGTGCGGGTCGTCAGCGCCTCGACGGCACCGATCGCGCGGTGCGCCGCGAAGCCCGGCGGCATGTGGCCACCGGCCGTCGCCACCTCGATGTCGCCGGTGGCCGACTGTTCAGCGACGCGCTCGGCCGTACCCGCCGCGCCCGCACGGTGGTCGAAGCGGCCCGACGGACGCTCCTGCGCGACGCGACCCGGGCCCTCACGCCCCACCGGCGACAGCTGGACGTGGCGGGTGCAGTACTGGACGGGCGCAACCCGGCCCGTCTGCTGGCCCGGGGGTGGACCATCACCCGTCGTGGCGACGGGCGGATCCTGCGGTCCACATCCGACGTCACGCCAGGTGACACGATCGTGACGAGACTGGCCGACGGGACCGTGATCAGCACGGTCGACGGCGACGAGGGAGACCGATGAGCGACGAGACGGCGAACACGAGTGGCGGCGATCAAGTCGCCGAGGGCTATGCCGCTGCGCTCGACGAGCTCGAGGCGATCCTCGCCGAACTCGAGGACGACGACATCGACGTCGACGCCCTCGCCGGCCGGGTGGAGCGGGCGAGCGATCTCCTGAAGTTCTGTCGGGAACGCATCGACCAGGCCGAGATGACCGTCGAACGCATCGTCACCGACCTCGCCGACGACACCCCCGACGGCGGCGACCCGGGCGCCGCCGGATCCGGAGACGACGGGTAGCCACCCCGTCCGAGGGCTGCGGCTGGCGGCCACCACCCGCCTGGATGGCAGAATGCGGGCTGTGCGTATCCACAAGCTGACCTCGACCGACGCGTTCATCGCCTTCGACCTCGACGACGCGCCCAGCGCGACCGGCGTCGTCCGGTGCGCCCGCAAGGTGCTCGAATCCTCTGCGAGTGAGCTGGCTCGCGCGTCGACCTACATGTTCGCGGCGTTCGGCCTCGAGGTCGGCGGCGCATCGGCCGGCATCAACGCCGAAGGTGACGACGTCGCCGCGGCGAAGGCGGCGTTCGTCGAGGAGATCGCCGAGATGGTCGCGGCAGGGACGTTCCTGCCGAACCCGGCGCTCGGCGTGACGCCCGAAGACCTCGCTGCCCTGACCGGCGCCGACACGCGTAGCGCCCTGCGTTTCGAGTCGGTCGGCGGGACGCCGCTACCGGATCATCTCGTCGGCGTCGGCGCCGTCGCCGCCGCGGAGGCGCTGAGCGGCGACCTGTCCGGTCGGACGGTGGCCATCGACGGATTCGACGCCGCAGGACCGACTCTCGCCACCGAACTCGCCGCCCGGGGGGCGAAGGTCGTCGCAATCGCCACGCGCTCGGGTGCCGCCGTGTCGAAGGACGGCTTCGACGCGACCGCGCTGTCCGAGGCGTGGGCCGCCCACGGGCAGGACCTCGTGTCGGAGCTCGGCGTCGAGGCCGGAATGGAATGGAAGGTCCGGGCCACCCCTGTCGACGTGTTCTTCGCCGGAGCGAAGATCGGCTCGATCGACCACAAGAACGCGGACAAGCTCCCGGTGAAGGCGATCGTCCCGACGGGGCCCCTTCCGTACACGACGAAGGCGTGGGTCATGTTGGAGCGCCGGGACGTGAAGCTCCTGCCGGACTTCGCGTCGATCGGCGGGCAGGTCTTCGCCGGGTTCCCGCCCGATGGCGTCGACACGATCGACGGCGCCGTCGCCGCCGCCCGGTCCGCCGTCACCGACCTCATCGCCGAGATCTCGACACACGAGCGAGGCGCGGTGATGGGCGGGTTCGCCCACGCCGAGAGCTTCCTGCGGACCTGGCGCGACGAGCTCCCCTTCGGTCGACCCCTGGCTCCCTGAGCCCGGCGCCCACCGTGTCCGACGTGGGCGACATCAGCGACGACGGCGGTGACCCCCCGCGCCGGACGTCTGTCACGCTGCGCTACACGCGGCGGACGATCGTGTTGCTGGTCGGCGCGCTCACGTTGTACTTCGTCATGCCCAGCGTGCTCGAGGTCTTCTCTGCCTGGGATGAGGTCTCCACCCTCGGCTGGGGTTGGCTGACCCTGACGGTCGCGTGTCAGACGGCGAGCTTCGGGTGCATCTGGGCGCTGCAGCGCCTCGCACTACGGACGAGCTCGTGGGAACCCGTGATCACGTCCCAACTCGCCGGCAACGCCGCGAGCCGGGTGATCCCCGGAGGCGGCGCCACCGGGGCGACGGTGCAGTTCTCGCTTCTACGCAGCGCGGGTATCGACGCGGCCCCGGCGGCGTCGGGGCTGGCGGCGGTGAGCATCCTCCAGTTGGGCACGACGCTCGCACTCCCGGTGGTGGCGCTTCCCGGGATCCTCCTCGGCGCACCGGTCGACTCGAACCTGGTCCACGCGGCGTGGCTGGGCGCAGCGATCTTCGTGGCGCTGTTCGCACTCGTCGTCGTCGCCCTGGTGCGCGACGGCCCGCTGCGGGTGATGGGCAACAGCGTCGGATGGTTGCGCAACACCGTCGTGCGACGCGGCAGGCGCTGGTCCGCGACGGGCGAACGCTTCATCGCCGAACGCAACTCGGCGATCGGCGAGTTGGGTGACCGCTGGCGGATCGCGCTCGCCCTCGCCGTCGGCCGCTCGCTGTTCGACTACCTCACGCTGCTGGTTGCGCTCCGGGCGGTCGGGGCTGAACCGCGCGTGTCACTCGTTCTCCTCGCCTACGCGGCCGGCTCGTTGTTGACGCTCATCCCGATCACCCCGGGCGGTCTCGGTTTCGTCGAGGCCGGCCTGACCGGCACGCTCGCGCTGGCCGGGATCGGCGCGAGTGCCGCTGTCAGCGCGTCGCTGCTATACCGCCTCGCGTCGTTCTGGCTCCCGATCCCCGTGGGCCTCGTAGCGGGCGTGACCCACGGGGTGCGGTACCGCCGAGCGAACGGCAACGGCGGATCAGCGAAGGACTGAGGCGAGGACCCGCCGCGCAGCGTTGTGGCCACACATGCCGTGGACGCCACCGCCGGGCGGCGTGGACGACGAGCACATCCAGATGGCGTCGTTGGGCGTGGCGTAGCTGCGCCACGTCGGGCGGAAGACGAGCTGGAGGCCGTCGTGGGCCCCGCCGGTGATGGACCCACCGAGCAGTGACGGGTTGTAGGCCTCGTAGTCGGGCGAGTTCATGGTGGCCCGACCGCGGACGACGTCACGGAAGCCCGGGGCGAACCGTTCGATCTGTCCTTCGATCGCCGCGGTCTGGTCCAGCGTCGAGCCGTTGGGGACGTGGCAGTAGGCCCACAGCGTGTGCTTGCCCTCCGGGGCGCGGGTCGGATCCATCACGGACTGCTGCGCGACGAGGACGTAGGGGCGTTCGGCATGACGTCCGGCCGCAACGTCGGCTTCGGCGGCCGCGACCTCGGCCATCGTGCCCCCGAGGTGCACGGTGGACGCCTGCGCACTGTGGGGGTCGGCCCAGGGGACGGGACCGTCGAGCGTGTAGTCGATCTTGAAGACGCCGGGTCCGGGGCGGAACCGGCTCAGCTTCCGACGGAAACGCCCGGGGAGCGAGTCGTGTGCGATGGCGGCCACCTGGGCGGGGGCGATGTCGAACAGCACCGCTCTCGACGATGGCAGCTCGGCGAGGTCGGCGATGCGTCGGCCGGTGGTGATCTCTCCGCCGAGTTCGGTGAGCAGGCCGGCCACCGCCTTCGTGATGGCGTGGGAGCCGCCCTCCGCGACGGGCCAGCCGGCAAGGTGGGACCCGGCGAGAAGCGTGAGCCCGAACGCGCCGGAGAAGAGATGGTCGAGCGGGAGGAACGCGTGAGCAGCCGCGCCCGCCAGGAGCGCCTTCCCCTCGTCGGTGGAGAAACCGCGTCCGAGGACGGTGGCGGGAGCCATGGCGACGACCCCGAACCGGGCGAGCGCCACCGGGTGTCGGGGGAGGTGCACGACCGGGCCGAGAACGGAATCCACGAGCTTCGGCCAGTTGCGCACCGTCGGCCCGACGAGGCGCTCGTAGGCGTGGCCGTCCTCGCCGAGTCCGGCGACTGTGGCAGCGAGGTCGTGACGCAGCACGGCGACCCGACCCCCCTCGAGGGGATGGGTGAGGTCGATCTCCGGGCGGCACCAGCGCAGACCGTGGCGTGCGAGGTCCTCGGCTTCGTGGGCGAAGAACGGCGAGAGGACACCGAAGGGGTGCACGGCCGAGCACACGTCGTGGTGGAAGCCCGGTTCGATCAGCTCCGCGGTGCGGGTGCCGCCACCGATCTCGTCGGCCGCCTCATAGACGTGGACGCTGCGTCCCGCCCGGGCGAGGGTGATCGCGGCGGCGAGCCCGTTGGGGCCCGAACCGACGACGACAGCGTCTGGTACGGAGTCCGTCACGGTCCGATCCTACGGCGCGACCTGCGCAGGGGCCTTGACGAATACCGTGCGGTCATGGCCGTCAACCGCCGCGGGCTCCTCTTGGGAGGTGTCGTGGCTCCGGGGGTGTTCGTCGCCGTCTCGCTGGTGGCCGCCGTGGTCGAGCCCGGCTACTCGATCGTCGACGACCACCTCAGCGGCCTCGCCTCGACGGCCGCGACGACCCGTTGGGCGATGACGGCGGCGTTCGTCGTTCTCGGTGCCGGCGTCGGCACGCTCGCAGCGGCGCTACGCCATCATCTCGGGGGAATGGCGATCCCGGCGGTGCTCACCGTTGCGGCGGCGTGCGTCGTGGCGATCGGGCTCTTTCCCAGATCGTGCGTCGAGACCGCGTGCGTCCAGACCGCATGGCACGACACCGCCCACGACGTCGTGAGCGTGCCCGCCTACGCCGCGCTGCTGGCCCTCCCGCTCCTCGTCGCGCGCCACCGCGCCGAGGTCGGACCCTGGGCCGTGCGGGGACTCGTCGTCGTCGGTGTCGTGGCCGCACTCGTCACGGTCCTCGCGCTCGATCCCGGGCGCTCCGGCAGTGGCATCGTGCAACGGTCGATCGCCGGGCTGCCGCTGCTGTGGCTCGCTGGTCTCACCGTCCACCTCGACCGGACGGCGCGTACAGGCGAAGGGCGCGGCGCGGTGGCCCCTCGCGGTTACGCTCGTACCCGTTCGGGGCTGTAGCTCAGCTGGCTAGAGCATCTGCTTTGCAAGCAGAGGGTCGTGGGTTCGAGTCCCATCAGCTCCACTGGCGTCGTCGATTTCACCACGTTTCGCCTGATCACGGGGTGGTCCGAGTAGCAACGGCCAGCCCACTGCTGTTCCTCGGCAGCACGATGGCGTGGGTCGCGGTCACTGGTCGAGAAGGCGTCGCAGCACGTCCAGGAACGCGTTCGGGCGAGAGCGTAGGAGTTCGCCGGCCGCCCGGTCGGTGACGTGCAGCAGCCAGCCGTCGCGGTCGCTCGCCCGCTCCACGATGCGGAGGCGGCTAGCTCTGTCGTCACGCGCCGTACCATTCGCTCGAGCGCTCCCATGCACAGCGCCGGCCCGGCTTGGTAGTAGACGTGGTCCTGAAGAAGGCAAGGGTGAAGCGATCGGCGGTGATCCTCCTCGCACAGAAGGGGCACAGTTCTATGGCATTCAAAGAAGGTCTACTCGCTGGCTGGATCGAGTCGAATTTCCCCGGTGAGACACTGGCGGGCTACACGGTCGCTACCGCTTCGGGCGGCAGCGAACAGGGGACCCGCCACTCGACGGCGGGTGTCGACGGCGACGATCAACGCGACCAGCTCAGGATCCGACTCGGATTCGCCGACGACGCCAAAGTGACAGTCGGCGAGAGCGGCACGTTCCTCGCTGCGACGCAGACCCGCCTGATCGTCGGATCCCGCTCGTCGGTGAGGAACCGACCGAAAGACCTGATCGTCGCAGCGCCGCTCACCGACGTGCGCGTGCACTGGTTCGACGCCACCGTCAGCTCCAACTGGTTCCGCCACTGGGTCATCGACCTCGGCGGGGGGCGCTGGCGGACGGACCGCACCGGATTGAAGGCGCTCGGCCGGGAGACCCAGATCGCCCCCGTGGCCGACGAGTTCGTCGCCGTGCTCGGTGACCGCGCAGTGCAGCACTGACCCTCCGGGCTCGTCAGATCCGGCTCCTGCGCGCCCGTCACCGGCGAGGCTACGCGCTCGTCGTCGGGCTGCGGGGGCTCAGCCACAGCGGTGACGGACACGCGTTGGAGGTCGACGACGCCACGCAGCGTCGTGAGGAACGCGGTATGCCACGCGTCGGCTCCGGTGGCGGTGCGCACAAAGGACTGCCGTTGGGCCAGCAGGGTGGGATCGACGAGGCGCCACTGTCCGGGCCGGTCCGACTCGCAATACCGGCTGGGCCGGAGATGACCGCAACCCGGGATGCGACGGATGCCCTACCGTCATCGGTCATGGACGACGGTGGCGACGTGCCGACTCAGCCAGCGTGGATGAGTCGAAACCTTCGCCCGAACCCGAGGCGACTCGTCGCCTCGATGACACCCACGGTCACGTTCCTGGCAGCTGACCGGTGGTTCGCCGTGGTGACCGCGATCCTGGCCTCGACCGTCGTGGCGACGGTGCTGGTACTCGAGCGGCACTTGAGAGGAGTGCGCATCGGTTGGGTCATGCCGGTGACGCTGGGCGACGTCGCCATCCGCGGGTTGGTCAGCATCGCAACGCGCTCCGACGACGTCTACTTCGGCTTCGGCCTCGTTGCCAGCGGGGCGTTCGCCCTCGGTGTCCTCGGAACGGCCTTCACGCGGTCCCCGATCGCCGTGCACGTCATCCCGCTGGTCAAGCGCTACGACTCCGACGTCGTGACGCATCCCCAGTATCGCCGCGTGGCCGCGCACGTCACGGCGGCCTGGGGTGTCTGCGAACTGGGCGTTTCGTTGTGGGAGGCGTCGCACCTCCGGGGAATGTCGGCAGCCGAGTTCGTCGCTATCCGCTCGTTCGTCGGATGGCCGATCATGGCATTCGTGGTGTTCTGGCTCATCTTCTACGTACGCGCTCGACTCGATCGGCTCGAACACCGGTTGCGGCACTGACCACCTGCCACCAGCTCGACGACCTCCGGGGGTCCCTTTCGTTCGACCCGCACTGCACGCATGCCGTTCTCCCCAAGGTAGGAGTGATTCCGTGGAAGCAAAGGTGGGGACGTCAACGGAACAGTGGGCGCTCGCCAGTCTGTTCAGTGATCTGGTCCGGCTCGAGACCGAGCTGTGGGATGTGGTGGACCGCAGGCTCCAGCTAGTGGTCCGTCGCGGAATTGGTCTGGTGGGTCAGGGCGGCGCGGCCTCGTCGGACTTTGGTGATGATGTCGTTGGCCGGCTTGGTCCACACGAACGGTCGCGGGTCCTCGTTCCA
>JAVJTC010000025.1 GCA_040219085.1 Acidimicrobiales bacterium | reverse complement strand
CGTCGCCACCGTCGTCGGCTGCTGCGCCGTCGTCGCCACCGTCGTCGGCTGCTGTGCCGTCGTCGCCACCGTCGTCGGCTGCTGTGCCGTCGTCGCCACCGTCGTCGGCTGCTGTGCCGTCGTCACCCGATGAGGTGTCGTCGTCATCGTCGCCACAGGCCGACGCGATCAACGCGAACGACAACAAGAGCGCGACGAAAATCGCCCATTTGGACCTACGCATGTGCAAGTTCCCCCGCTTAGGAAATCCGCGGACGTGTCGTCCGCGATGCCCGACTGTACGCCGAGCGTTCAGATTGTGGTGGGCGGGGGTCCCGAACACAACCGGGGGACACCCGCGACGTCAGGTTCCCGACAGGGTCCGCGGTGCTCGTTCGGCGGCTGCGCGCGAGGTTGGTGCGCGGCTGCTCCCAGCGTGTACGGTCGGGCCGCTTTCGGCTGCTCGGTGGCCGTGGCAAACGAGGGGGAGGGGCGAGTACGTGGCACATCGTGTGCTCGATATCAGGGGGCTTTCGAAGACGTTCCCGGGCCAGAAGGCGCTCATCGACGTGGACTTCTCGGTCGATGCCGGATCTGTTCACGCCCTCGTCGGGCAGAACGGTTCGGGAAAGTCGACGCTCATCAAGTGCCTGGCGGGCTATCACACGCCGGATCCGGGAGCGCAGGCCACCGTCCGCAGGGGGCGCGACGCCGATGCCAGCCCCTCGCAGTTCCGCCTCGGTGACGCCAAGGCGGCGGAGGACGCGGGTATCCGTTTCGTGCACCAGGACCTCGGCCTCGTCGAAGACCTCGGTGCCGCGGAGAACCTCGCTCTGGGGACCGGCTACCGCACGAGCTACGGCACGATCAACTGGCGACTGCAGAACCGGATCGCCACCGAGGCGCTGCGCGAGCTCGGCTACGACTTCGACGTCCGCACCCCCGTGGGGGAACTGACCCCCGCCGAACGGACCGGGCTCGCCATCGCCCGCGCGTTGCACGACTGGGAGTCGAGCGTCGATCTGCTGGTACTCGACGAGCCCACCGCTGCGCTGCCCGGCAAAGACGTGGCGCGGCTGTTCGAAGTGGTCAAGGCGGTCAGCGAGCGCGGTGTCGGTGTGGTCTACGTCTCGCACCACCTCGATGAGGTGTTCGAGATCGCCGACGTCGTGACGATCCTCCGAGACGGGCACAAGGTCGCGGACCGCCCCACCGCGGAACTCGACCACGAGGCGCTGATCCAGCTCATCGTCGGTTCCGCCGTGGACGCCGGCTCCGCTGCGGCACTGGCCGAGGAGGTCCAGGATCGACCAGTCGTGCTGTCCACGCAGGGCCTCGGCGGCCTCACGCTGGAATCCGTCGACTTCGAGGTGCACGAGGGAGAAGTGCTCGGCATCGCCGGGATCACGGGCTCGGGGCGTGAAGTCGTCGCCCGACTGCTCTTCGGGGCGCTGAGTCGCACCGGCAGGGTGGAGGTGTCCGGAACCGCCCTGGCGAACCAGCGACCCGACATCGCCATGGGAGCCGGCATGGCCTTCGTCCCCGCCGATCGCAAGCAGACGGCGATCATCCCCGAAATGACCGTCCGCGAGAACATCACGATCACCCGGTTGTCGGACTACTTCACGCGGTTCTTCCTGTCCCGTCGGCCCGAACGCGCCGACGTCCGCGACTGGATGGAACGCCTCGACGTGCGCCCCCGGGCCCCCGAGCGTGAGATCAAGAACCTCTCCGGCGGGAACCAGCAGAAGGCCGTTCTCGCCAAGTGGCTGCGGCTGGACCCGAAGGTTCTCGTACTCGACGAGCCGACCCAGGGCGTCGACGTCGGCGCCAAGGCCGACATCCACAGACTTATCGACCACGCGGCCGAAGAGGGCACCGCGGTGGTGGTCTGTTCGACCGACACCGAGGAACTCGTGAGGGTCTGCTCACGGGTGATCGTGCTCCTGCGGGGTCGCGAGCTGACCCAGCTCGTGGGCTCGGACATCTCGGTCGAACGCATCGAGGCACTACAGCTCCAGACGACCCAGGAGACGACGGCATGACGGTGACGGACGGATCGGCGGTTGCCGGCGACCCATGGTGGCGCCGTGTCAGCCTCGGTCGATGGAGCGCGGTGATCCTCGGTGGGATCTTCCTGCTCTACTTCGGGCTCACGGAGGAGAACTACCTCACGGCGATCACGTTCGAGACGACGCTCAACGAGCGGGTCACGATCGGATTCATGACGCTGGGCCTGCTCGTCCCGCTGGCCGCGGGGACCTTCGACCTCTCGGTGGGGGCGATGGTCGGCTTCTCGGGGATGGTCCTGACCTGGATCGAGAAGGACAACGAGCTGGGTGCCGGCAACGTCTGGCTCGGGATCATCGTCGTGTTGGCGATGTGCGCGGCCTTCGGCTTCGTCTCGGGGTTCCTCGTCGTCAAGTTGAGGATCAACTCGTTCATCGCCACCCTCGGCATGAGCCAGGTGATCTCGGCGGCGCTGTTGTGGCGTTCGGACAATCAGCGACTGTCCGACGCCTACTCCGACGACTTCCGTGAGATCGCCCGCGGTGACTTCTTCTCCATGGGTGAGTTCGGGGTCCCCAAGGCCTTCATCTACCTGCTGATCGCCAGCGTGATCATCTGGTATCTGCTCGAGTACACGCCGTCGGGTCGCAAGTTGTTCGCAACCGGCGGCAACCCCGACGCCGCCCGCCTCGCCGGTGTGCGCACCGGGCGTTACATCTGGTCCTCGCTGGTGGTGTCATCGGTCCTCGCCGGTATCGGCGGCATCATCCTGGCGATGCGTCAAGGTGCCGCATCGCCCCAGACGGGACCGCCGCTGCTGTTCCCGGCGTTCGCCGCCGTGTTCTTCGGCGCCACGCAGATCAAGAACCGTCCGAACGTCTGGGGCACGGTGATCGCCATCTACGTGCTCGCATTCGGTGCCCGCGGCTTCCAGCTGAAGTCGCCCGGCGTGTGGGTGGATCCTCTGTTCAACGGCGTCGCACTCGTCGTGGCGGTCGCAGCAGCCAGCATCGACTGGGGCGCGGTCCGGCGTGGCTACCGGCGACGTTTCGGCAGTGACCCGGCCGCCGCCGAGGCCTAGACCACAGCGACGTCCGCCCCGCCCAAAGACACACGGGAGCAGATCCACATGACCTCCATCGAGGACTACAGCCTCGTCGACCCCGCCACCATGGAGTCGCCCTACGACTTCTACCGGGTGATGCACAGTCAGAACGCCCGCGTCGTCGAGGTGCCGGGTGTGGGGTTCTGGGTCGGCCGGATGGATGACATCAAGAAGGTCGCCTCGGACACGGCGACGTTCTCGAACTCGTATTTCGGTGAGGAGATCTGCCCCGCCGGGGTCAGTGGCGAGCCCCTCGAGGACGACGTCGTCGAGGTCTTCCGTTCCGGTCCGCCGGTGAAGAAGGCCCTCTGGATGACCGACCCGCCCACCCACACTGTGCACCGGGCACTCGTCAATCGGGCGTTCACGCCCCGCCGGGTCTCCGCGATGGAACCAGACATCACCTCGGTCGCGGTCGAGGCGGTCGAGCGCTTCGCCGACAGGGGCAGCGTCGAGTTCATGGACGAGTTCGCCATCGTCATCCCGATGACGGTGATCTCGGACGCGCTCGGCGTGGATCGCAAAGACCTCTTCACCTTCAAGCGGTGGTGTGACGACATCCTCGCGGGGAACCTCGACGTGCTCGACCACTCCCGTCGACTCGACGTGGCCCGGTCGTTCGTCGAGTACTGCCGGTACTTCGAGTCGATCGTCGCGGATCGGCGGGAATCGCCGGCCGACGACATGATCTCGGCGATCGCGACCGCGGAGATCGACGGAAACCAACTCGACCTCGCCGAGATCCTGGCGGCCACCGAGACGCTGCTGCTCGCCGGCAACGAGACAACCAAGAACCTGATCGGCAACGGGATGCTCATGCTCCTCGAGCATCCCGACGCCATGGCGGAGATCCGTGAGGACCACTCCCTGATCCCCAACTTCCTCGAGGAGGTGCTGCGCTTCGAGGCCCCGGTGCAGTGCCTGTACCGACTTGTCACCACCGACACCGAGATCGCAGGGACCCCCATTCCGGCGGGCTCGATGGTGATGTTGGGCTGGGGATCGGCAGGCCGGGACCCCGAGGCCTTCGACGCACCGGACACCTTCGACATCCACCGGCGCAACGCACGCGATCACGTGGACTTCGGCCACGGTCCACACTTCTGCATCGGAGCCGCACTCGCCCGCGCCGAGGCGCGGATCGCGTTCGAGACGCTCTTCTCCCGTGTCGGCGAGATCCGACTCGCCGAGGGGGCCGACACGAGTCACATGCCGACCTTCGCGACCCGGGGTCTCGAACGGCTCGAGTTGACCTTCGACGTCCTCTGAGCCCATCCACGAGTCCGGGCATGGTCCGGCCCTGCACTACAGTCCGCACGAACCGACGCAATCAAAGGGGAACCACATGACGATGGTGGGGGCGCGGGTCATCCGCAAGGAAGATCCCAACCTGATCACCGGTCGCGGTCAGTACACCGACGACGTCCAGCTCGTCGACACGGCGGCGATGGTCTTCGTCCGCTCGACCGAGGCCCATGCGAAGATCCTGTCCATCGACACGTCCGAGGCCGAGGCCGCCGACGGCGTCCTGGGTGTCTACACGTACGCGGACTTCGCCCACCTACCCGGCATGGAGGGTATGCCGGGTGTCGAACGGCCGATCCTGGCTCACGGCACCGTGCACTTCGTGGGCGATCCGGTCGCTGTCGTACTCGCCGAGAGCGCCTACCTGGCAGCAGACGCCGCGGAGTCCGTCTTCGTCGAATACGAACCCCTGCCGATCGTCACCGATCCCTACGAGGCGCTGGCCGATGACGCCCCGATCATCATGGAGGGGCTGCCCTCCAACGTGATGCTCGACACGCCGTGGACCGACGACCTCGCCGAGGTGTTCGACAGCGCACCGCATACGGCGTCGGGGCGGCTTTGGAACAACCGGGTGCACCCGGTTCCGCTCGAGACCAACCAGGTACTGGCGGACTGGCGTCGTGACAAGCTGACCGTCTGGGCCTCGGTCCAGAATCCCCACGGCTACCGAAACCGCCTGACGGACTACTTCGGTATCTCCCAGAACCAGTGCCGGGTCATCCAGCCCGACGTCGGTGGTGGCTTCGGTGCGAAGGTCCAGCCCTTCCCCGAGCTGTTCCTGGTCCCAGAGCTCTCCCGACGTCATGGGCGTCCCGTGAAGTACGTCCAGACGCGCTCTGAGTGCTTTCTGCTCATGTTCCCGGGGCGGGACCAGTGGCACGACTACGAGGTCGCCTTCGACGACGAGGGAACCATCCTCGGCCTGCGGTCGAAGGTGCTCGTGGACGCCGGTGGGTACCCGGACAAGTACGCCTTCGGCATGCCGACGTTGACCAACTGGATGTCGTCGGGGTGCTACAAGATCCCGGCCATCGCGGCGGGCCACACACTCGTCGTGACGAACAAGAGCCCGATGTCGGCCTACCGGGGCGCAGGTCGTCCCGAGGCCGCCTACCTCATCGAGCGGGTCATCGACCACGTGGCCTACGAGGTCGACCTCGATCCGGCCGATGTCCGGATGCGCAACTTCATCCAGCCCGAGGACTTCCCCTACAAGGTCGCCCACGCGGAGCTCTGGTATGACTCCGGCAACTACCCGGCAGGCCTCGCGAAGGCGCTCGAGATCGTCGACTACGAGAACCTCAAGGCTGAACGGGACCGCCGCAACGCCGATCCGAGCGAGAAGCTGATGGGTATCGGCTTCTCCACGTGGACCGAGATCGCCGCGTTCGGTCCCCGAGGCTCCCTGGAGGGCTTCGGGAACATCGCCAGCTACGAGTCCGCCCAGGTCAAGATCCAGCCTGACGGCACGGCGATCATCGAGACCGGGGCCTCGCCCCACGGGCAGGGGACGGTGACGACGCTCTCGCAGATTGCCGCGGACGCCCTGCACATGGATTTCGACGACATCAGCGTCCACTACGGCGACACGGACGCGGTGCCCATGGGTATCGGTACCCAGGGCTCACGTACCGCCGCCATCGCCGGCGAGGCCACCAAGCGGGCGGCCACGCAGGTGTTCGAGAACGCCAAGAAGGTCGCGGCGCACCTGCTGGAGGCCAACCCCGACGACATCGAGGTGGTCGACGGGCAGTTCGGCGTGGCCGGAACACCGTCCAAGACCGTGTCCTGGAAGGAGGTCGGCTGGGCCGGCCTCGCACCGACCCAGCTCCCCGACGACATCGCCCCGGGAAGCCTCGAGGTGCAGATCTTCCACGAGCCCACCGGGTTCACCTTTCCCTCCGGCGCCTACGTGTGCATCGTCGGGATCGAGAGGGACACCGGCCGGGTGGAGATCGAGCGTTTCGTCGCAGTCGACGACTGCGGCACCGTGATCAACCCGCTGTTGGCCGAAGGCCAGGTCGAGGGGGGCATCGTGCAGGGCATCGCTCAGGCGATGTGGGAACAGATGACCTACGACGAGAACGGTCAGCCATTGACGGCGACGCTCATGGACTATCTGTTTCCCTCGGCGGCCGACCTTCCCCAGATCGAGGAGGCCAGGGAGAATACGCCGACCCCGCACAACTCGATGGGGGCGAAGGGGATCGGTGAATCCGGTTCCATCGGCGCCACCCCGGCGGTGGTGAACGCGGTGGTCAACGCACTGCGCCAGTACGGCGTGGTGAACGTCGACCCGGCGATCACCCCCCAGAAGGTCTGGAAAATCATCAACGGCAACGGAAGTGAGGGCTGATGAGCACCCACGAGATCTCCGTGACGATCAACGGCAAGAGCCGGACCGACACGGTCGAGGCGAGGATGCTCCTCGTTCACTACATCCGTGAGGTGCGCGGTCTCACCGGCACCCACGTCGGATGTGACACGTCCAACTGTGGGGCCTGCACGGTCCACTTCGACGGTCGCGCCGCCAAGTCGTGCACGATCCTCGCGGTGCAGGCCGACGGCCACGAGGTCACGACCATCGAGGGCCTCGCGCCGGATCCGGATCACTTCCATCCGGTCCAGGAGGGGTTCCGCCAGTGCCACGGTCTGCAGTGCGGATTCTGCACGTCGGGAATGATCATGGCGTCGGCGGGGATCCTCGCCGACGACCCCGATCCGTCCCGCGAGAAGATCCGCCTGGAGCTCGAGGGCAACCTCTGCCGCTGCACCGGCTACCAGAAGATCGTCGACTCGGTCCGCTGGGCCGCTGAGCACCCCGAGGGGGTGGAGGCGTGATCCCTCCCCAGTTCGACTACACCCGGGCCGAGACGGTCGAGGAGGCCCTGTCGGTACTCGCCGAACACGGCGACGAGGCCAAGGTACTCGCCGGTGGTCACTCGCTGATCCCACTGTTGAAGCTGCGCCTGGCCTCGCCGATGGTTCTCGTCGACGTCGGTCAGATCGCAGATCTGTCCTACATCCGCGAGGACGGCGACCACATCGCCATCGGTGCCGGGACCACGCATCACGCAGTGGCCACCTCGGAACTGTTGCGTTCGCAGGTCCCTCTGTTGGCCCACGCCACCGGCGAGGTCGGCGACCCCCAGGTCCGCAGCCGTGGCACCCTCGGTGGCGCCCTGGCGCACGGTGACCCCGCAGCGGACCATCCCGCCACTCTGCTGGCCCTGCGCGGCAGCGTCGTGGTCCAGGGTCCGGCCGGCCGCCGCGAGATCGCCGCCGATGACCTCTTCACCGGTTTCCTCGAGACGGCGATCAACCCCGACGAGTTGCTCGTCGAGGTCCGGGTCCCGAAGATGCCCGGTGCCGGGTGGTCCTTCCAGAAGTTCAACCGGCGTGCCCAGGACTGGGCCATCGTCGGGGTGGCCGCGGTCGTCGACAACGGCAACTCGGGGATAGCGCTGGTGAACATGGGCTCGGCGCCGCAGCGTGCTGCCGCCGTGGAAGCCGCCCTGTCGTCGGGTTCGTCGGCAGCCGATGCCGCCGCGGTTGCCGACGAGGGCTTCGACCCGCCGAACGACCTGAACGCGGACGAGGCCTACCGCCGTCACCTCGCCAGGGTGCTCGTCGGCCGGGCCCTCGCCGAGGCAGGGGCTTCCTAGAGCCCACGCTGATCCGAAAACGACGAAGGGGCCCCGGTCAGTTGTGACCGGGGCCCCTTCGCGTTCAGTGGATCAGCTCATGCCCCAGAGGGCGAGGAACTCGTCCTTGAACCCGGGGAAGGGCTCGAACGGTGTGGTCGGGTCACCCACGTTGTCCTGGGTGATGATGAACCACGGGAAGTTGTCGACCTCGACGACGCGGTCGGGGAAGTCTGTCAGGGGCGGCTGCTCGAAGGTGCCGAGCGGGGCGCCGGCGAGGCCACGCAGGGCCTCGTCCATCGCACGCCACGCCAGGTACTCGGTGGGCAGACCGATGTCGACCACCTGCAGGTTGCCGTCCGCGATGAGCTGGTAGTTCGGCTCGGTGGATGCCTGGGACACGCCGATGACGCCGTCACCAACACCGGAACCCGAGAACGCCTCGGACATGCCGAGGATCATGTCACCGAAGCCGGTGACCAGGTAGGTGATGTCCGGGTTGGACTGCAGCTCGGCGACGGTCTGGGAGATGTGGGCACCTTCGAGAAGGTCGGGCACGGTGAACTCGAGAACCTTCACGGTGCAGTCGGGGCAGTTCGCCGCCATCTCGTCCTGGAAGCCCTCGAGCTCGAGGCCGAGCACGGGGAACTGCGGGATCGTGATGTAGAGGGCCTGAGCGGTTCCACCGCTGTCGGCGATGACGTAGTCGGCCTGCAGGACGCCGGCGAACCAGTAGTCGTCACCGGAGATGAGGTTGGCGGTGATGCCGGGCTGGTCCACGTAGGGCTCGGGGATGGACCAGACGACGACGGGAATCCCCATCGAGTCGAGCTCCTCGAGCTCTGCGGCGAACCACTCACGGGGGTTACCCGAGGTGAGCACCAGGTCCGGAGCGGCCTGCACGGTCTGCTGGAATGCCGACTGGACCGTGTCCGCTGTGTCGGTGTGGGTGATGACCTCGAGGTTGGCGCCGATCGCGTCGGCGGCCTCGGCCACGCCCTGGCCGATGACGTTGCACACCGGGACCGAACACTGAACGTAGACGATGTCCAGGTCTTCCGGCACGGCGACCGGCTCGGTGATGCCCACGCTCGACTGCGGGTTCGTCCACTGGTCGACACGGGCCTGGGCCAGTGCCACGCCGGTCATCTCGCCACCGTCGTCGGCTGCTGCGCCGTCGTCGGAGCCACCGTCGTCGGCTGCTGCGCCGTCGTCGCCGGCCGAGGTGTCGTCATCGTCGTCACCGCAGGCCGCGGCGATCAGCGAGAACACCGCGAGCAGTGCAATCAGGACCATCCAGCGCTTGCGGCCGGATCGGACATTGGTAGTCATATGGGTTTCTCCCCCTCGTTTACAGAACCGTAAGTTGAGCACAGCTGCCCGGGCGCGGTGGTTCACCACGGGAATCGGACAGAGATCAGGTCTCGTCGGGTGACGGTACAGACGCCTGGTCGGAATCGGACTCTTCGTGTGCCCCCCGCACCCGACTGCGGAACGCCGAGTACTCCCGGTACCTGGTCAGCAGGCTCGACAGGCCGACGGCGGCGATGAGTGCCAGGCCGAAGAACAGGTCGTCGAGGATCCGGCGGATGTCCGTACTGGAGATGGCCCTGTTCAACCCCGCGACCATGCTCGCGAGGACGAACACCGACGCGACCGTCCCCCAGGCGTTGAAGCGGCCCTTGAACTGGGTGGAGCCGAGGAACGCCGCAGCGAAGGCCGGCAGCAGGAAGGGTGCGCCGGCTGTGGCGTTGCCCGCCGTCTGTGCGGCGGCGAGGATGCCCCCGACGCCCGCGATGAACGCCGACACCAGCAGTGATCCGGCGACGTAGCGGCTCGTCTGCACCCCCGCGAGGCGTGCGGCATCGGGTCCGTCACCGGTGGCCTGGAGGTATCGGCCCGTCGGTGTGTGTTCGATGACGTACCACAGGATCACGGTGATGATCACCAGGATCAGCACCTTCAACTGGATTCCGCCGAATATCTCGTTGATGGCGAGTTTCTTGAAGTTCGGGTCGTAGCCGGTTATCTGCACGCCGCCCGTCACATACTCCGCGAGCGCGGCCAGCACCGCCCCCGTGCCGAGGGTGGCGATGAACGAGTTCATCCGCACCCCGACGATCAGAACCGCGTTGAGCGCACCGCAGCCGAGTGCGATGAGCAGGGTGATGATGATGGCGAGGGTGATCGAGACGCCGTGCTCCGCCTGGAGCCACGAGACCATCACGGACGACAGGCTGATGGTGCCCGCGATCGACAGGTCGAAGGTCCCCGTGAGCAGCGGCGTCACCAGGCCGACGGCGACGATCGCGCGGGTGGCGACGTCGATGTTCAGCGTCGCACGGTGGGTGGTCCAGTTGATCCACAGGTCCGGGATCCACAACGCGAAGATGATGAACCCGATCGCATACAGATAGACGATGCTGATGTTGCCGGGCGAGAATTTCCGAAGCTCGATGTTCACGCGAGGATCTCCCTGGCGATGCGGTCGTGGTTGAGGTCGTCACCGGACAGTTCGGCGGCCACCCGTCCGTTGCGGGTGATGAGCACCCGGTCACAGACGTTGGCGAGTTCCTCGGCGTCGGACGACGCGAGGACGATGGCGGTTCCGTCCGACGCCGTGGTGGCGAGGATGTCGTAGATCGCCGCCTTGGCGCCCACGTCGACGCCCTGGGTCGGCTCGTCGAGCACCATCACAGCGGGGTTCGTGCGGAGGATCTTCGCGAGGACGGCCTTCTGCTGGTTGCCGCCGGACAGTGAGCTGAGCGGCCGGTCGGGGTCCGGCGGGCGTAGTTCGAAGCGGTCGATCCACGCACGGGCCTCGGCACGCTCGGTGCGGGTCGACAACCAGAAGCGGCCGAGAGGTCCGAGCCGCGGCAGCGAGATGTTCTCGCGAATCGTGTGCGAGGGGATGGTGGCGAGTGTCTTGCGGTCTGCCGGGACCAGTGACATCCCCGAGACGAGTGCGATTCGGGGCTCGCCGTCGACCGTGTCGCCGTCGATCTGGACCGAGCCGCGGGCGCGGCGGCTGCCACCGACGAGCAGGGAGGGGATCTCGTCGCGTCCTGAGCCGACGAGGCCGGCGATGCCGAGGATCTCCCCCTTGCGGACGTCGAAGTCCACGCCTTCGGTCTCTTCGCCCCACAGGTCCCGCACTGTGAGCACCGCCTCGCCCGGAGCCGTCGACGGCCTCGAATAGAGGCTCTCCACGGCGCGGCCGACGATCAACTCGACGAGGGAGTCGTGGTCGAGTTCGTCGGCCATCGCGTGACCGACGACGACGCCGTCCCGTAGGACCGTCACCCGGTCAGCGATCTCGAACACCTCCTCGAGGCGGTGCGAGACGAAGATGACCGCGGCGCCCCTCTCGGCGACCGTCCTCACTGCGGCGAAGAGTCGCTCGACTTCGGGGCGGGGCAGGGATGCGGTCGGCTCGTCGAGGACGAGGATCCCCCAGTCGCCCTCCTCCCAGTCCTGCAGCGCCCGCACGAGAGCGACGATGGCCTTCTCCGCGGCGGCGAGCGTGCTGACCGGGCGGCGGGGGTCGATGTCCACCCCGAACTCGGCGAGGAGCTGCCTGGCCCGGCGGGCTTCGGCCCGCCAGGCGATGCGACCACCGACTGCCGTGTGGAAGCCCCGGCCGAGTGCGAGATTCTCGATGATGCTCATCGTCGGTACCAGGCCGAGGTCCTGGTGCATGACGTGGAGGTGGCGCCTGTCCTCGTCGCCGAGCGACTCGAGGTCCACCTCGTGGCCGCGGATCTTGACCACCGCGCCGGGGTCGGGTCGGTGGTATCCGGCGAGGATCTTGATGAACGTCGACTTGCCCGAGCCGTTCTGGCCGACGAGCGCATGGACCTCGCCGGCGTAGGCGGTCAGGTTGGCGGCGCTCAGGGCGACCTGGCCGGGGAAGGTCTTCGACAGGGACCCCACCTCGAGGACGGGCATGAGGTCAGTCATGCGACAAACCGGACGGGAACCGCGCGCCGCTGCTCACATGAATGCACAAGAAGGTCCCCTCCCCCCGATTTCTGCTCTCCGAGAGTCAACCACATCCCGGCCCCCGTGCACCGAATCCGTGTCCCGGCTCTAGGTCGCCCTCCCGGCCATGCGCCCCTCGCGGACGGCCTCGAGGATCGTCCGTGGTGCGGCCGCGTCACCGATCACGTCCACGGCCGGGGCACCTGGCAGGCCGCTCAGGGCACGGGCGAGGTCGTCGTCGGCGCGGTTGCCGACCGCTGCCACGACCACGTCGGCCGACTCGTTGCGTTCGAGGTCCGAGAGGGTGTCGCGGACCCGCAGGGTCCCGTCGACGATCCCGAGGACGGCCGAGTTCGCGGTCAGGACGACCCCTTTCCCAGCGAGGCGTCGCAGCGTCGTCATCATGGTCGCCTGATCCAGGTTCGAGCCGATGTGGAGCTTGGGTGTCAGGACGGACACGGCCGCACCTGCATCGTGGAGAGCCTCGGCCGGGGCGTAGGCGCCGAAGTGGGCGACGTCGTCGACGACCACGACGCGGCGCCCGGCATGGGCGGCCGGTGCGACCATCGCCTCGATCGGGGCGATCACCGTCAGCGACCCGTCGGTGGGAATCGGCTCGGGGCGTGGGCGGGACCCCGTGGCGATCACGACCACGTCGACCCCGCTCCCTGCCACATCCTCGGCGGTGAGCCTGGTTCCGAGGTCCACCTCGACTCCGAGACGGTCGAGTTCGGCGATCTGGTGGTCGATGATCCAGCCGAGTTCCGCACGGGTGGGAATCGACGACGCAGCGCGGACCTGTCCGCCCAACTCGGCAGAGGCCTCGACGAGGCGGACGATCTCACCCCGTTCGGCGGCGGCGATGGCGGCCTCCATCCCAGCGGGTCCTCCACCGATGACGAGTACGCGCCGACCCGCTCCCGCCGGTGCGGTACCGATGCCGAGGCGGCGTTCGCGTCCCACGGCCGGGTTGACCGCGCAGGTGATCGTCCGGTTCGTGTAGAGATAGCCGAAGCAGCCCTGGTTACAGCCGATGCAGGGGCGGATCTGCTCGGGCGTCCCCTCCACGAGCTTCGCCACCCAGGCCGGATCGGCGATCAGAGAGCGCGCCTCCGCGACGACGTCGGCCCGCCCGGTGGCGATCACCTCTTCGGCGAGCTCGGGCCGCTTGAGGCGTCCCACGGCGAAGACGGGAACATCGACCGCCGCCTTGATGGCCGCCGCGTAGTCCACGTAGAGGCCCTCGGGTGTGTCCATGGGCGGGACGATCATCTGGTTGTGCCGCGACGTGCCGGCACTGACCGAGATGTAGTCCACCGCGCCGATCCAGGCGATATGGCCGGCCACGTCGACGTAGTCGGCGTTGTCCAGGCTCCCCTCGACCAGGTCGGAGCCGTTGATGCGGACACCGACGACCATGTCGTCGCCGACGGTCTTGCGGGCCAGGGTGATCACCTCGCCGAGGAGGCGGAAGCGGTTCTCGAGGTTTCCGCCGTAGTCGTCGTCGCGGTGGTTGTTGAGGGGGGAGAGGAACTGGCCGAGCAGGTACTCGTGCGCGGCGTGGATCTCGATCCCGTCGACGCCGGCCTCGGCGCAGTTCCGGAACGCCTGCTCGTAGCCGTCGAGGACCTCGCCGATGTCATCGGCGGTCATGGCATGGGGGATCTCCGGGGAGATCGCCGACTTGACGTCCGAGGGTGCCCACAGCGGCAGGCGCGAGTCGTGGGCGGACATCCGCGAGCCGCTGTGGGCCAACTGGGCGATCGTGCGGCATCCGTACCGCCACAGCTCCGCCCGGAGCGCCTCGAGGGTCGGGATGATCTCGGGGCGGTGGAACGCGAGGTAGTCCGGGAACTTCATCGTCGTGTCGTGGACGGCGCCACCCTCGACGATGATCGCGGCCACCCCGCCCTTGGCGCGCTCGGCGTAGTAGGCGGTCATCTGGTCGCCGATCACCGCGCCGTGTGACATCAGGGTCTGGTGACCCGGGAAGACGACCCGGTTCTTCAGCTTCAGCCGTCCCGCCTCGAGCGGGCTCAGCAGGTGTGGGTATGACATGGACATCCCCTCGTCAGACCAGTCTTCCGATGCGATTGCCGTCCCAGATCGCGTCGATGGCGCGCCTCGGCGCCAGGGCGTCGCCGACGGTGTGGACCTCCAATTCGTCGTGTCCGGCCAGCGCGTGTGCGAGGGAGTCCTCGGCGACGCCGAACCATGCCGCGACGACGGCGTCCGCGCCTAGATCGTGGAACTCCCCGGTGAGGTTCTCGGTGATCCGGGCCGTGCCGGGCTCCACGTGGACGAGCGAGTGACGCTCCAGGAACGTGACGCCGAGAGAGCGCAGACGCCGCAGCATCGGGGGGCGGCTGAACGCGTCCATCTCGGCGCCCACCGACACCGGGGTCACGAGGATGACGTCGTGACCGTCGCCGGCGAGGCGCTCGGCGACGGTGCACACCTTCCAGTCCGCCTCTCCCGAGTCGACGACAATCACGCGTGCGCCATCGACGCCGTCGGTGATCGCGCCATGCGCGCTGATGATTCGTTCCGCGCCGGGGACGTCGGGGCGCCCCGGCGACGAGCCGGTGGCGACGACGACCACGTCGGGCGCGAGGTCGCGGACGACGTCGACGGTCGCCGGGGTCCCGAGCAGGATCTCGACGCCGAGTGCCCGGCAGCGGAACTCGAGGAACCGCACCGAGTTGGCGAACTCGTCGCGGTATCCCATGGCGGCCGCGGCGACCAGGACCTGTCCGCCGACACGATCCGCCGCTTCGAGCAGCGTGACCCGGTGACCGCGGGCCGCTGCGGTCTCCGCCGTCTTCAGCCCAGCGGGTCCCGCACCGACCACCACCACCCGCCTCGGTGAAGAGACCGTCTCCAGCGTCCCGATTCCCCACTCCGCCTCGAAACCGACGGCGGGGTTCACGAGACACGCGATCGGGGCGCCCCGGTGCGGTCCGCCCCGACACCCGACGTTGCACGAGATGCACTCGCGCAGTTCCTCGCGACGGCCCTCGGCCGCCTTGTTCACCCACTCCGGGTCTGCGATGAGGGGACGCACGAGGCAGATCCCGTCGGCGACCTCGGCGGCGAGTAGCTCCTCGCACTGTTCGGGAGTGACGAGCCGTGCAACGGTCAGGACCGGGACGTCGCCGCATGCCTGGCGCACCTCCTTCGCGTAGTGCGCGTAGGGGGCTCGCTCGAAGCTCATGTCGGGGATCATCGTCTCGATCGACGCGTAGTTGGACTGGCTGACGCTGACGTAGTCGATGCGTTGACGGGCGAGGAGGTGGTCCACGATCTCGGTGCACTCGGCGGGGTTCAGCCCGTCGGGCGAGAACTCCTCGGCGGAGACCCGTATCCCTACGGCCACCCCTGCGCCCACCTCCGCGTTCACCGCCTCGAGCACCTCGAGCGGCAGGCGGCAGCGGTTCGCGATGCTGCCCCCGTAGGCGTCGGTGCGCCGGTTCGAGAAGCGGGACAGGAACTCACACAGCAGGTAGCCGTGGGCGAGGTACACCTCGATCCCGTCGAACCCGGCCGCCGCGAGTCGGCGGGCCCCCTGGCGGTAGGCGTCGACGATCTCTGCGATGTCGCGGGTCGTCATCGCGTGGGGGACGACGCGGCTGGCCGGGTCGGGGATCGCAGATGGCGCCCACAGCTCGCGGTGCGCCGCGAACGTGTGGCCCTGACGGCCGAGGTGTGAGAGTTGCCCGAAGATGGCTGCGCCATGGGACTTCACCATCTCCGCGACCCGCGCGTAGGTCGGGATCGACTTGTCGCTCCAGACCTCGTTGACGCCGGCCGCAGCGAGTCCTGTCGGGTGGACCATCGACGAGCCCTGGATGACCATCCCCACGCCGCCCTTGGCCCGCTCCGCGAGATAGTGACCCTGGCGGTCGGTGAGGTGGTGGGTGTGCCAGTCGACGAATCGGGACCCGTGCCCCGCGAAGACCGTCCGGTTACGTATCTCGACGGGACCGATCTGCAGGGGCGACAGGAGATGGGGGTAGGCGGATGCCTCGGTGTTCACCTCGTGAGCGGCGGTGTCAGCCGGCGGCGGGGTGCATGTGCACCTCGAGGCTCGCCGGCGAGCGGAGGTAGAAGCCGATGTCGCGGGGGACGTCACCGGCGAACTCGAGGCGGTCGTAGTTCTCGAGGAGGTGCAGGAGCATCTCCTCCATCTCGACCTTCGCCACGAGCGAACCGGTGCACGTGTGTGAACCCCCGCCGAAGGAGCGGAGCATCGCGGCCTGGGTGAACTGGCCACCCGAGGACTCGGTGAAGCGACCGATGTCGAAGCGCCCGGGGTCGTCGAACGCCTCGGGGTCGTGGTTCGCTGCGCCCAGGGCGAGGAAGAGGCGTTCCCCCGGTCGAATGGTGGCACCGCCCAGTTCCACCTCCTTCACGGCGTCCCGGACGGCGCCCTGGACGGGGGCCCGGTAGCGGAGGCCCTCGGCGATCGCCGAGACGGCCAGGGAAGGGTCGTCCTTGAGCCTGCGCCACTCGTCGGGGTTCACCATGAGGGCGACGAGGAGGTTGACCATCGCCCGGTCCGTCGTCTCGATCCCTGCGGACATCAAGAACGCGGTGAAGGACCTGACCTCGTCGTCGGAGAGCGTCTCGCCCTCGAACTCGGTGGTCACGAGGGTGGACAGGAGGTCCTCTGAGGGGGACTCGCGGCGCGCGTCGATCTTCGGGGTGACGAACTCGAAGAGGTCCTCACGGGCCTTCACGCCGCGCGCGTGGATCTCGGGGTCGCCGGTCACGTTGGAGACGCTCGCCGCGACGATGCGGTGGTACCAGTCGGGGAAGGCCGTGGCGTCCATGAGCGCCATGAGCTGGCCGATGACGGCGAGCGGGACGATGCTCGTCAGGGTGGTCTTGAGGTCGACGACGGCGGGGGCGTCGTCGAAGTCCTCGGCGCACTCGTCGATGATGTCGAGGACCATCTGCTTGTAGTCGCCCTTGATCAGCCTCGGGCTGCGCAGTTCCTTGGCGAGGATGGCCGACTTGCGTCGGTGCTCGGTACCGGTCATGTGCAGGATGGTGCGGCCGTAGATGGCCGAGCTCGACATCTCGGCGAAGCGGGGCCCGAAGTGTTCCTCGTCGGTGAAGACGCGGCCGACGTCGGCGTGGCGCGAGACGATCCACGCGTTCATCTTGGGACTCCAGGCCACCGGAGCCTCCTCCCGGAGCCGGGCGTAGACCGGGTACGGGTCGGGTGAGTTTCCGTCGATCATCGCCTCGAGAGCCTCGATTGCAGGCTCGACGCGTGCGGAGCTGTCGGTCTGGGTCATCGTTCCCCCTGTGTGCATGCACGTTCCAACCCCTGACCATAGTGTGATCAGGAATCACTGACGGGGGGGATCCGACATGGTGGAACGCATCGTCGCGGACGTGGTGGTCGCGGGCAGCGGCATCGGCGGCATGTCGGCGGCGATCCGGGCCCATGACCTGGGGGCGTCGGTCGCCCTCGTGGAGAAGGCGGACCACGTCGGCGGGGCGACTGCGTGGTCCGGCGGTCAGGTCTGGGTCGGGGCCAATCACGTCGCGATGGACGCGGGACTCGATGACACCGTGGACGAGACACTCGCCTACGTCGCGGCCATCGCCGGGGCGCACCCTGATCTGTTCGATCCGGTGCGGGCGGCCGAGTGGGTCGGCGCCGCGGTCGAGGCGACACGGTGGTTCTCCGACGTCGGTGTCATCGAATGGGAGCTGATCCCCGACTATCCCGACTACTACTTCCCGGATGCGCCCGGATCGAAGCCCACCGGGCGCTACCTCACGGGCGCTCCGTTCGACGGCACGAGTCTCGGCGACGACCGCAAGCTCCTGGTGGACGCACCGCACTGGCCGATGGGCATCACCTACGGGGAGATGTTCGCCTGGGGTGGGTTGTCGAGCCGGGACCGCTGGGATCGCGGGGTCATGGCCCGGCGGCGCGCCGACGACGTCTTGACCTTCGGCCAGGGAATCGCGGCGGCGTTCCTGCGGGGCGTGCTCGACCGCGAGATCCTCCTGTACACCGGCCGGGAGGTGACCGGACTGGTGACGGACGGCGACGCCGTCAGTGGGGTGTGGGCCACGGGCGCGACCGGCGAACTCGAGGTGCGCGGCGCGGTCATCCTCGCGACCGGGGCCCACGACTGGTCCCGCGACCTCGTCGATCGCTGGATCGGTACGCCGGCTGAGGATGGCGGCAGCGTCGCTCCCGCCTCGGTCGCCGGTGACGTGGTCGCCGTTGCGGGCCCTGTTGGTGCGGCGACGGCGACGGTGCCGGGGACGGCAGCTCCGATTATCCCCGGGTATCGCCTGTCGGTTCCCGCCTTCGAGGGCGACACGGGCTTCCGGGCGTGCTTCGAACACTGCCTTCCCCACACGGTGATGGTGAACCGGCGCGGGGAGAGGTTCTGCGACGACTCTTTCCACCCGGCGGTCATCGCCGGCGCGCTCGCTGAGGACGCGTCGGGCGAGCGGCCGAACCTGCCCTTCTTCATGATCTGG
This sequence comes from Acidimicrobiales bacterium, assembly GCA_040219085.1. NCBI lineage: Bacteria > Bacillati > Actinomycetota > Acidimicrobiia > Acidimicrobiales > Acidimicrobiales bacterium. The sequence continues at coordinate 18,457 of JAVJTC010000025.1, read as the reverse complement.
GACGAGCGTCACCACGAGCGCTACGGACTCGGCGCGACCGGGCCCGGTGAGGCGTATCCGGAAGGGCTGGTCTCCTCGGCCGGTTCGTTGCAGGACCTTGCCGGGATGCTCGGGATCGACGCCGCCGGGCTCGCGGCGACGGTTGCACGGTTCAACGGGTCCGCCGAGCGGGGCGAGGACCCTGACTTCGGTCGGGGATCGAACGCCTCGGTCCGGCGGTTCCGTGGCGACGGGGACCACGAGCCCAACCCGAACGTCGGATCCATCGACGAGGCACCCTTCCACGGGATGCGCATGCGACTCCTCAATACCGGCATCGCCGCCGGTGGTCTCGTCACGGGGGCCGCCGGCGCGGTGCTGCGACCTGACGGTTCGCCGATACCCGGACTGTTCGCCGCGGGCGAGTGCGTCACCCGGATCAGCGGCGGGGGAGCGGGCTACAACAGCGGCTACTCGTTGTCTCGTGCGATGACCTACGGCTACCTCGCTGCCGACGCTCTCGCCGCGGGCCCACCCGCGGCTGGCGCGGACGCCGCGGCCACACCCGGAGCCGGTCCCGGGTACCCGACGACACGGAGGAACTGATGCCGACCCACACGATCACGCGCTGGGGCCCCGCCGTCGAGGCGTACCGGTCCAAGGCGTTGCGTCAGGCGCTCTTCGACGAGAGCGTGATGATGGAGGACGTGCTCATCGATCTCCACGGGCGCGAGCACCGCGACCGCCGGCGTATCGAGAACCCTCTCTTTCGCCGTGACGTCCAACTGGAGTACGAGCGCGTCGAGTTCCCCGAGGTCCTCGAGGCCGCGCTCGCCCCCCACGTCTTCGCGGGCCGATGCGAGCTCCTGGCCTTCGGGCATCGTGTGATGCTGAACCTGAGCTGTGTGAACGCCGGCGTGGACCGGGTCGTGGGCGACGAGGCGGAGACCGAACGGCTCCTCGAACTCCTCGAGGAGTTCATCGAGGGGGCCCGCATCCATCACTACACGGGCGACCGGGACGCGAAGATCGCCGAGATCGCCGCTGCGGTCGACGCCTTCGACGCCGAGTTCGTGGGGCCGTCGCTGCGTCGACGCTCGGCGCTGCTCGAGGAGGGTGCCGATCTCCCCCGTGACGTCCTCAGTGCGCTCGTCAGCAACACCGGGCTGTCCCGTGACGTGTTGGCCCGCGAACTCGCGTTCTTCCTCACAGCAGGTGCCTCCACGAGCGCCGGTGCGCTCACGAAGACCATGCACAACGTATTCGGCTGGCTCGAGGAGCGACCCGGTGACCGTCCCCGCCTCGTCGACGATCCGGCGTTCGTAAGGCGATGCATCCTCGAGACCCTGCGGTTGTCGCCGATCAGTCCGATCGGCGGGCGTCGTGCGCTCGAGGACCTCGAGCTGGGCGACGGCACGGTGGTCCGTCGGGGCGACCGCGTCGACATCCACATCGAGTCCGCCAACAGGGACCCCGCCGTGTTCGGCGACCGGGCCCACGACTTCGATCCTGATCGTGCGCTACCTGAGGGGGTGCCGCTGCATGGTCTGAGCTTCGGTCACGGCATGCACCACTGCATCGGCCAGGAGCTCGCCGTCGGCGTGGACCCCGATGGCGGGGGGTTCGAGGACCGGCTGTTCGGTCTCGTCGGTGTCGTCGTACGCGAACTCGCCCGCCACGGCGTACGCCCCGACCCCGACGACCCACCGGAGTGGGAGACGACGACGGCACGGACCGCGTTCCGCCGGTTCCCGGTCCTGCTCGGATCAGCCGGCGACCTGGGGTAGCCAGGTCGTGAGCGAAGGGAAAGAGAAGAGGAGCGCGATCGTCGCGAGGTCCATCAGCCCGAAGGGCCAGATCCCGCGGAACGCGTCTTCGATCTTGAGGCCTGGCGCGGCTCCCACGACCACGTAGACGTTGATACCGACCGGCGGGGTGATGAGGCTCAGCTCGATCATCTTGACCATCAAGATGCCGAGCCACAGCCCATTGAAGCCCAGGTCCATCACCACCGGGTAGATCAGCGGGACCGTGATCAACAGGATCGACAGCCCGTCGAGGAGCATCCCCAGCGGAATCAGGGCCAACAGGAACAGGATCAGGATCATGTACCGGTTGACGCCGAGCTCGGTGATCCACTCCGAGAAGTCCCGGGCGTAGCCGCCTGAGACCATGAAGAACGAGAAGATGCCGCCGCCGATCAGCAGGAAGAAGACCATGCTGGTGACCTCGGTCGTCTCCTCGAAGGCCTGACGCAGCAGCCGGAAGACGTCGAGCCCACCTCGGCGGACACCGGTCCAGATCAGCATCAGCAGTGCGACGGCTGCCGCCACCGCACCTGATTCGGTGGCGGTGAACGCCCCGGTGTAGATGCCTCCGACCACGATGAAGAACAGGACCAGAACCTTGAAGGCGGAGGACAGCTGCGTCAGGTTCGTGGAACGGACGGGCAGGATCACGTCGTCGAGGTCTTCTGCCACGAACTGCGGGCCGACCTCGGTGCGGGCGCGGAACCACACGACGAGTGCGTACAGGAATGCGGAGATGACTCCCGGGATGAACCCGGCGAGCAGCAGCTCGCCGATCGATTCGCCGGTGAGAACGCCGTAGATCACGAGTACGACGCTCGGCGGGATGAGGATCCCGAGCGTGCCGCTCGCCGCGACGATCCCTGAGGCGAAGGCCGCGGAGTAACCGTGCTTGCGCATCTCGTTGATGGAGATCCTGCCGACGGTGGCGACCGTGGCGGCGCTCGATCCCGTAACCGCGGCGAAGCCGGCGCAGGCGGCGACTGTCGCGTATCCGAGTCCCGCGGGGAAGCGCCCGAGGACGCGGGCCGCGAAACCGTAGACGTCGCTGGCAATGCCTGCCTGCACGACGAGCATCCCCATCACGACGAACATCGGTATGAGCATGAGGGTGAAGCTCGCCGTCGTGGAGTACGGGTCGTTGGCGAGCGTGTTGTACGTGTAGTCGCGATCGTTGAGAAGGATCAGCCCTAGCGACCCTGCGGTCAGGAGGGAGAACGAGACCGGGACCTCCGAGAGGATCATCACCACCAGCACGACGACCGAGGTGAGCAGGATCAGGTTCGGCGACATCGGCGCTCCTAGTACCCCTCGGGTGTGGTCGGGTCGCCGCCCTCGGGCGGGCCGTCAGAGGGCGGTTCGTGTCCGTGGGCCACGCGCAGGGCATCCCATGCGGTGAAGAGCGTCTCGAGCGCCAGAAAGAACAGTCCGACGGGAATGGCCAGGCGCGCCGGCCAGATCGGGACCTCCTTGACCCCCACACGGGACTCGCCCGATTCCATCGAGTCGAGGCCACGGGCGAGTGTCGCCTGGGTCATCCAGATGAGCAGGGCCGCGACGATGACCAGGCCGACCGCCCGGACGTAGCCGCCGATGCGCGGCGGTAGACGCGATGTCACCAGCTCCGTCTTGACGTGCCCACCGATCTGCTGCGCGTGCGCGATCGCGCCGAACACGATGAAGACGAGCAGTATCTCGCTGTACTCGATGGTGCCCTTGAGCGTGGTGTTGAAGTACTTGCGGAGCACGACCTCCGCCACGACGAGGCCCATCATGAGCAGGATCATGAGCCCGGAGATCCAGGCCATGATCCGCGAGATCCACTGAATCGTCAGGCGGACACCGTGGGCTGCCGCCGCGCCGGGAGGGCGAAGGGACGGCTGCCGGCTCGAACCGGCAGCCGTCCCTTCAGCGGCCGTGTCAGCCACGTGCCTCTTGGATTTCGAAGCAGGCCTCCATGGGCGTCGGGACGTCGGCGAATTCGCCGGTGGTGTTCGCTGCCTCGTAGTAGCCCACGAACTCGTCGTACATCGCCTGGGGGTCGGCCACGCCGGCGTCGGCGGCCTTGGCCAGCCAGTCTTCGAGTGGCGCGTCGCCGATGGCGTCGGCCCAGCGCTGTGTCTCGGCCTCGTCCCAGATGATGACCTCGCCGCCGTCGTCGAGGATGGTGTTGCAGGCGGTCACGGTCGAGGCCGTATCGGCCTCGACGAGCCACTGCGGGTACATGGCGTTGATCTCGTCCAGAAGCGCCTGGAGTTCCGGCGACAGGGAGTTCCACTGGTCGAGGGACATGCCCCAGGTGGTCATGGCGAAGTGGCCGAGCCCGGCGTCGTGGATGTAGGGCCCCACCTCCTGCAGGGACAACGGTGCGATCACGTCGAGGATCAGGCCGCCGTAGGCGTCCACCGTGCCCCGCTGCATGGCCTCGTACGCCTCGTTGACCGGGATGGCGACGGGGTTCGCCCCGACGAACTCGAGTGCCCGCACGTAGAAGCCGCTGGCGCGGACGTTCTTGCCGTCGAACCAGTCGATCGAGGTGACAGGCTCGGTGGTGCCGGTGATCGGTGCCGGAACACCGATGAAGGACAGGACCTTGGTGCCCGCGCCCTCTTCGAACTCGGCGCGGAAGTCGGCGTTGTTGGCGTACAGCTCGTTGAGAGCGACGGCCTGGGCGCCCAGGTTGCCGCCGAGGAACGGGACCTCGACGATCGAGCTCAGCGGGAAGTCCGCCGGGGTGTACGCGTAGGTGTAGTGGCAGAGGGCGATGCGGCCGTCGACGCAGGCGTCGCGGATCTCGGTGCCGCCCAGCAGCGCTCCGTCCCAGAACACCTCGACGGTGACGGCGCCGTCCGTGCGGCTCTCGAGCTCCTCGATCCACCGGGTGATCGCAACACCCTGCGACGTCGTGGGCGAGAGGAAGCTCGCCATCTGGAGTTCGATCTCTTCGTACTCGACCATGCCGTCGTCGGATGCGGCTCCGTCGTCGGATGCGGCTCCGTCGTCGCTGGAGCTGCCGTCGTCGGATGCGGCTCCGTCGTCGCTGGAGCTGCCGTCGTCGGATGCGGCTCCGTCGTCGCCGCCGGCGGAAGTGTCGTCGTCATCGTCGCCGCATGCCGCGGCGATCAGTGAGAAGACCGCCAGTAGGGCGATGATCAACACCCAGACCGGCCTCTTGCGCGCGCGATCCCCCGTTGAAGCAGTTGCCATCGAACGTTCCCCCTGTTGTACGTCGTGGTGTCTGAGTCCGACTGTTTGTACTTTGCCCCCGTGGTAGTTGCAAGCTCCGGCATCCCGTGAGCTGAGCCGGCGCTGCCAGCGGTTTGTTAGTTTGGCCGTTCCGGCCGCGAGGCCTCGATACAAGGGGGATCACGTGATGGTGACGGACGTACGACGAAGCGATTCCAGCGTTCCGGGAGCGCTGCGATGAGCGCAGATGAGCTGAGCGAGCTCGCGGCGCGGGTACGACGTCTCGAGGACCGCGAGGAGCTGCGGGCACTCGTCGCACGGTACGGACGCTCGGTCGACGACCGGGACTGGGAGTCGCTCGCAGGTCAGTACACCCCCGACGCGGTGTTCGACTCGGCGATGGGCCGGTCTGTGGGAACCGATGCCATCGTCGAGTACTACAAGGCCCGCACCGACGCGTACGTGGCCTCGTACCACTATCCACATTCGCACGAGATCACCTTCGTCGACGACGACGTGGCCACCGGGCTCGTCTGCGCCCACGCGGAGTTGACGATCGAGGGCGACACCGTCTGGGTGGCTCTGCGCTATCACGACGACTACCGGCGGGTCGACGGGAAGTGGCTCTTCCACGAGCGCAAGACGCGCATCTTGTACGTGCTCAAGTTGTCCGAGATGGACAAGGGCTTCGCGGACACGTTGAGGATCCGTTGGCCGGGCACGGAACCGGCGCCAGCGCAGGTCGGAGCCGACGTCGGCGACGGGCGCACCCCCGAGCCGCGCTTCTAGACGGTCGGGACGCGTCGGGCTCCCAGCCACGTCGCGAGCCCAGAGGTCACGGTTCCGGCGCCCAGGACGGCCGCGGACACTCCCCACGCGAGGTCGTATCCCGACGCGTCCACGAGCAACCCGAAGCCCAACGGTGACAGGAGACCACCGAGATAGAAGCCGGTCATCACGATGCCCGTTGCCTGCTCTACGGAATCGGGCGCGAGGTCGACGATGGCCGCGTGCAGCAGGCCCACGGCGCCGGTGAACATCACGATCGCGACGATCGCTGCGGCGAAGATCGGCGCAAGCCTGTCCTCGGTCGCTGTCAGCATCACGAGGCAGGCGAGCGCGGTGAACAGCAGCGTGGCCGTGAGCAGGCTCAGACGACGATCGGGGCCGAGTCGGTCCGACAGCACGGCCACGGCCATCATCCCCACCACCCCCGAGGCCGTCGACACCGCCGTGACGACGCCGGCTCCGCCCGATGACAGCCCGACCTCGTCCCGGAGGAACTCCACCAACCACGCGAACGTCGGGAGCGCACCGGCGTCTAGGAAGAAGCCGCTGGCCGCGAGCAGCAGCACCGCGCTCCCCAGCCCTGAACCGCGGCCGTCACCGCCGAGTGCCGGTGTCGCTATCTCGGGTCGCCGGTCCCCGAATGTCCGCAGCGAAAGGGCGGCTGCGAGGAGCGCGAACCCTCCCAGGATGCCGAGCACGCCGCGCCACCCGATGGTCGGGGCGAGTGCGCCCGCTGCGAGGGCGAAGCACGACGACACCACGGGTCCACCGGCGGTCTTCGCCGTGAGTCCCGACGCCCGGCGCCGCAACGGCATCGCGGCTCCCACGGCGCTGTTGGTCGTGATCGTGATGAGTGAATACGAGACGCCTGCGAGCGCTGCGTATACGAAGAGCGTCAGTAGTGCACCGACGCCGGCTGCCAGAGCGACGCCGCCCGCGATCAGAGCGAGTGTCGCCACGAGAGTCCGGCGCGTTCCGAGACGCACCGCCAGCCACGGCAGTAGGAACGAAGCGACCCCGGTGGCGGCGAAGAACGTGCTCGACACGGCGCCGATGAGGCCGCGACCGATGTCGAGGTCGTCGCGGATGAACGGCGTGAGGTAGCCGACCGTGTTGACGGCGGCCGCGCCGAGACCGACGGCCAGTCCGCTGACGCCGACGATCGCAACGGTTGATGGCGTCCGGTCCGCTGAAGCCCGGCTCATGGCCTCCCCCTGCGCTCCCGTGGGGCTCGGGCCCCCGGCGACACGGGTCTCACTATGATCACCGATCCCGCTGCGATACCAATCGGCTGGTGCGGCGACGACGATGGGGGATGGCATGGGAGCACGAGGCGACCTGACGGGTCTCGACGGAAAGGTCGTGGTCGTCACCGGTGCCGGACAGGGCCTGGGCGCGACGACGGCGCGGTTCGCGGGTGAGCAGGGCGCATCGGTCGTTCTCTTCGACGTGGACCTCGATGCCGCTCAGGGCGTGGTCGACGAGGTGGGAGCAGACGGCGGCACCGCGCGGGCCGTCCGCTGCGACGTCGCCGACGAGGGCTCGGTGCGCGGTGCCGTCGGCGAGACCATCGAGGAGTTCGGGCGGATCGACGGTCTGGTCAACAATGCGGGCGTCATCGGTTTCGAACGCCTCGAGGACCTCGACGTGGCGGAGTGGGACCGCCTCGTCGCCGTCAACCTGCGCGGCACCTTCCTGTGCACCCAGCACGTGGGGCGCGTGATGCTCGAGCGGGGATCGGGCAGCATCGTCAACATCGGTTCCGTCGCCGCCGGCGCGCCCCAACCCAACAGCGGCGCCTACTCCCCGACGAAGGCGGCGGTCGTCATGCTCGCCCGCCAGGCGGCGGTGGAATGGGGCCCTGCCGGCCTGCGGGCGAATGCCGTGAGCCCCGGGATCATGGAGACACCGATGGCTCAGGGCTTCCTGGCCGATCCCGAGACCCGCGCCCGGCGACTCTCGATGGTCGCCAGCCGTAGGTTCGCCGACCCCCGCGAGGTCGCGTCGGTGATCGCCTGGTTGCTGAGTGACGGATCCAGCTATGTCAACGGACAGAATCTCGAGGTCGACGGGGGGATGATGCAGGTGCTGCTCGGACTGCTGCCGCGTCCCGGCACTCCGCCTCTGCGGTAACCGGGCGCCCGGTCCTTCTGGAGACAGTCGGTCTCTCTGGAGCAGGATCGGTCCTGAGTCCTGCGGGAGAAGTCAGTCCTGCTGGAGAAGTCAGTCCTTCTGGAGCAGGAGGTGTGCGGCCTCGGGGCACGACATCCCGATCTCGACACCGCGGGCCCGGGCCAGCGAGTTGGCCGCCGAGATGATCCCGTCGTGGTAGTGGGACAGCCCGCTACCCATGCGGGCCTTCGTCGCGTCGACGGTGGCTCCGGCGAGTCCGTCCTCCTCGACGATGACCATGCCGGCCATGCCGGAGTCGTCCATGCCGCGTCCACCGTCGGAGCAGATGAACCCCCACGGTGAGCACCGCCGCAGGTAGGGGACGGCGCTGCGGCCCGTGTGGCCGGCCGTGACCAGGACGTTGCGGCCGGTGTCCTCGTCGGTCCCGAACGCGATCGAGTCGGTCGCGATGACGTGGCGACCGTCGGCGGAGGTCTCCATGACCGTCCGGTTGGTGATCTCCGAGGCGGACGCGGTGACCGGGTCGTTCTCGAGCATGACCTGGGCGGCTTCCCGCACCGACATCCCGACGTCCACGCCGCAGTCGGCGGCCGGCTGGTTGCGGAACGAGATGATGCCGTGGTCGTGGAGGTGGACCCCGTCGCCCAGGTGCGCGGTCATTACGTCGGCGACCGCGCCCGGTATCGCGAGCGCCTCGAGATACCAGAGCCCGGCGATCGCCGAGCCCTCCGGACCGATGCCGCAGTCCATGCCGATCGCGCCCCGGGGAGCGGCTTCCGCGATGAAACGTGCGGGCAGCACGCCGCAGTAGGACGAGTTGACGCAGATGTCAGTGCCCCGGTTGGCGGGGTTGACGTCGTACGCGGAGTCCATCGCCATCACGCGACCGCGACCGGTGGGCGACACCCAGATCTCGGTCTGGCGGTCGATCTCGGTACCGGCTTCGCTCATGGTCAGGCCCCCTTCGTGCCGTCGCGGCGGCCCCGGGCGGTGGGGCCACGGTCATGGGTCTGGTCATCCGCTCCGATGTTGCGGAGCTCCACCTTGCGGACCTTCTCGGAGGGCGTCTTGGGCAGTTCGTCGATCACCCGGACGTAGCGGGGCACGGCGAAGTAGGGGAGCCGTGTCTCGGCGTACTCCCAGAACTCCGTCGGGTCGAGTTCGGCGCCCTCGCTCAACACGACGAAGGCCATGACCTCGTCCTCGCCGGCCTCCTGGTCGGCGGGGACGGCGACCACGGACACCTCGTGCACCGCGGGGTGCGGCAGCAGCGCCTGCTCGACCTCGAAGCTGGAGATGTTCTCGCCCCTTCGGCGGATGGCGTCCTTCATCCGGTCGACGAAGTAGTGCCAGCCGTACTCGTCGCGGCGCAGGCCGTCGCCGGTGTGCCACCACAGGTTGCGGAAGCTCTCGGCCGTCTTGTCACCCATGGCGAAGTAGCCGGTCGAGTGGATCCACGGGACCTTCCCACGGACGACCATCTCGCCGACCTCACCGACGGGGACCTCCTCGTCGGTCTCGCGGTCCACGAGGCGGACGTCGAACCACTCGTTGTTCACGAGCCCCGCAGCGCCGGGCGGCCGCTCCACCCCGTAGGGGCTGAGGATCGGACAACAGGTCTCGGTGAGTCCGAACACCTCGACGAACTCCTCCACGCCGAAACGTTCCTTGAACCCGTCCATGAACGAGTGGGCGGTGGGAGCGGCGAAGATGCAGCGCAGGTCGTTGTCGGCGTCGTCGGGACGCTCCTCCTGTTGCCAGGCGAAGTCCATCATCACGCCGACGAAGTTGGTGATGGTGGCGCCGCTGTCGCGGATCTGGTCGATCCAGCGGGTGGCGCTGAAACGTTCCTGCATCACGTAGCGGGCGCCCGCGATGAGCGCAGGGTACGCACCGAGGAACGAGCTGTTGCCGTGGAACAGGGGACCGGTCGTCATGTAGACGTCGTCGGGTGTGCAGCGGGTGAGCGACACGGCCTGGTCGGCGAACATGTGCATGTGGGCGTGGGGCATCATCACGCCCTTGGACAGGCCCGTGGTGCCCGAGGTGAAGAACACCGAGCCGAGGTCGCAGTAGCGCACCTCCGGGAGTTCCGCGTCGCTCGCCTCGCCCGCGGCGACGAGTTCCTCCCACGTCCCCACGGCGAAGCCGGCACCTTCGAGCAGGGAACGGGCCTCGGCACGGGAGGCGTCGTCCCCGCCGACGAGGACGAAGCGCTTCACAGTCTCGGCGGCGTCGGCGACGTCGACGAACCGGTCCGCATAGGCGGGATCCACCAGCGCGAGCGTGGGCGTGACGGTGCGGGTCTGGTGTTCGAGGAACGCGCCCTTGTAGGCGGTGTTGATCGGGACCTCGGCGAGGCCCGCGCAGGCCGAGCCGAGCCAGCCGAGGATGTACTCGGAGCAGTTCGGGATCATGATGAGGAGCCGGTCACCGGGCGACGCGCCGGCCTCGAGCATCCCGCGGCCGATCGCCGTGGCCTGTGCCAGCGTCTCGGCGTAGGTCAGCGAGATCCCCTCCCACGGCACGTCGAGGTAGACGGAGTCGGGTCGGGCCTCCGCGTGGTGGCGCAGCACCGTCGGCGACGCCCAGTCGGAGCGGTCCTCGAACGTCGGTGAGAACTCGGTGTAGTAGTTGGTCATCGTCGGGTTCCCTGGTCTTGCCGCCCCAGCGGGGTGGTCGTCGTCGGTCGTGGGCGGGGACGGGTCACCCGGCACCGCCGGTGCCCGTGTCGCGTGGCGGGAACTGCGGCTTGCGCTTCTCCATGAACGCACGTGCCCCCTCCAACATGTCCGGCGAGCCGACGGCCTGCAGGAGAGCGCCGAGGCTCGTCAACATGTTGTCCCGGTTGGCGTTGTAGTAGAGGTTCGATGACGCCTTCGCGACCTCCATGTAGCGCGCCGACATCGAGATGATCTCGTCGCACCACTGGTTGACCTCGGCCTCGAGCTGGTCGTCGGGGACGACGGCGTTGATCCAGCCCATGTCGTAGGCCTGCTGCGCCGTGTACTTGCGGCACAGGAACGAGATCTCCTTGGCGCGCTTCTCGCCGATGGTCATCGCGAGCAGGTTCGTACCGCCGAGCACCGGCGCCGAGCCGACCTTGACCCCGGTCTGGCCGAGCTGGGCGCTCTCGGCTGCGATGGCGAGGTCGCAGCACACGACCAGTTCGTTGCCGCCGCCGAAGGCGCCCCCGTTGACGGCGGCGATGACGGGCATCGGGGCCTGGCGGATCGTGTCGAACAGCAGCATGGAGCCCGTGAACATCTTCCGGATCTCCCAGAAGTCGGGGTTCGACAGGTTGGCGAGGTAGCCGCCCGCACAGAACGCACGGCCGGTGCCGGTGATGACGGTGACCCTGGCGTCGGCGTTCTCGTAGAAGGCCTCGACGAGCTCGTCGATGGTCCCGCGGTCGTACGAGTTCATCCGCTCCGGCCGGTTCAGCGTCAGCCACAGAACCTGATCGCGCCGGTCGACGATGACGTCGGCCATGAGTCCCCCCTGATGGATTGTGTACTGTGCCAGCGCATCCTAGGAAGGAACACAGTTGGCTTTCGAACTCGACCCGCCCGACATTGAGATTCTCGAAGAGGCACGGGAGGTGGCGGCACGGTGTGAGCCGTTCGCCATGGAGGCCGACGAGTGCTCGCAGATCCACGAGCCCACACTCGCCGTGCTGCGTGGCAGCAGGCTCTCGGAGCTGATGGTGCCCGCGGCGTACGGTGGGCGCTTCGAGGGGGTCGACCCTCTGGCCGTGTGTCTCGCCCGTCAGGCGTGCATGAAGGTGTCGTCGCACCTGGACTCGATCTTCGCCCTCCAGGGCATCGGCTCCTACGCGGTCTCGGTGGCCGGTACCGAAGAGCAGAAGGCGCACTGGCTCCCCAAGGTGGCGTCCGCCGAGGTGCTGGCCGCGCTGGCTCTCACCGAGCCGGTGGCCGGGTCGGACCTGAAGTCGCTCACCACCCGCCTACGGGTCGACGGCGACGAGATCGTCGTCTCGGGGCAGAAGTCGTTCATCTCCAACGCCGGATCGGCGGGATTCTTCACCACGTTGTGTCGTGAGGACGGCCCCGACGGCGACGACCTGTACTCGCTGGTCCTCGTGCCGGCCGACGCCGACGGCGTGAAGATCGGCACGAGTCCCGAGATCATCGCCCCCCACGTTCTCGGCGAGGTGGACTTCGAGGGCGTCCGACTGCCCGCGTCCGCTCGCCTCGGTGAGCCCGGCAAGGGTTTCCGTCACGTGCTCGCCACCTTGTCGGTGTTCCGGATCTCCGTCGCCGGCGCCGCGATCGGTGTGATGGAGGGGGCGATCGAAGAGGCCGTGCGTCACACGCGCTCGCGTGAACAGTTCGGCCGACCGCTGGCGAAGCTCGGGCCGGTGGCGAGCCTGCTCGCCGACGCCTACGCGGACCTGGAGTCCACGCGTCTGTTGACCTACCAGACCGCCTCGCGGGCCCGGGTCGATCCGGCTGCGAACCTCGACCGGTCGTCGCTCGCCAAGCTCGACGCCACCGAGTCGGCCACCAAGGTGGTGGACCGTTGCGTGCAGGTGATGGGTCGTTGGGGCCTGATCCGCGGCTCGAAGATCGAGAAGTACTACCGCCAGGCCCGTCCGATGCGGGTGTACGAAGGCGCGTCGGAGGTCCTGCGCCTCGGCGTGGCGGCCCGTCTCGTCCAGGAGGTCGACTGACATGGATCTGCAACTCGAAGGAACCGTCGCGATCGTCACCGGTGCCAGCCGTGGCCTGGGGGAGGCCTCCGCGCGTGCGCTGGTCGCCGAGGGGGCGAAGGTCGTCGTGGCGGCCCGCAGCCTCGACGACCTCGAGGCGCTCGCCGCCGAGAACCCCGACGCGTACGAGGTCGCCCAGTGCGACATGGCGGACCGTGAAGCGGTGGAAGGGCTCGTGGGTGTCGCCCTGGACCGATTCGGCCGGCTCGACGCGATCGTCAACAACGCCGGCATCGCGCCGGGCGGGAAGTTCATCGATCAGGGGATCGACCTCATGGAGAAGGTCCTCGCCATCAACCTGGTGGCGCCGGCGACGCTCGCACGGGCCGCGGCGATCCACTGGATCGAGGCCGGCAAGCCGGGCTCGGTGATCAACATCGCGTCGACGTCGGCCACGAAGGGAAAGCCGATGCTCGTGTCCTACTCGTCGTCCAAGGGCGGCCTGTTGCGGCTCACCGAGGCCCTGTCGGGGGAGTGGGCCAAGCACAAGATCCGCGTGAACGTGATCGCCCCCGGCGCGTTCGAGACGGCGGCCCAGGACGCCGTGGTGTCGGACCCGAAGTTCCTCGAGGCGCGCCTGAAGAAGATCCCGGCGCGTCGCATGGGGCGACCCGAAGAGATCGGGCCCCTGGTCTGCTACCTGGCTTCGCCGTTGTCGGAGTTCGCGACCGGGTCGTGTTTCGTCATCGACGGCGGCGAGGTCGCGAAGCTCTGACGGCCGACGTCGCCGTTGCCGGGTGACCGGAGTCCCGGCTCGAATCGCAACGCAGCGCTGACTGCGTCAAACTCGGACTGAGCTCGATAGTCGTCGCGCATCACAGGGGGAGCCGATGTCACAGAACGCGGATCACACGACGCTGGGCAGCCCCGTCCTGCGTTCCGGTGAGATCGCCGCCGTGAGCCCGAAGTTCGCCGAGGGCTACGCGCGTATCCGCGAGGTCTGCGACACCGACGGTGCGTGTGAGGCGCGCTTCAAGGCCTTGTACATGGCGTGCGCCTCCGCGGTGAAGGGCCACGCCGACATGACCCGCCACGAACTCAGCCGCAGCAGGGACCTCGGACTCGTGGTGTCCGATGCCCGCGGGGCGGCGCTCACCGTGCTGATCTCGCGGGGCGAAGGGGTCTATTCGACACTCGCCGCCGCCATCGACGAGGTCTTCGACGAGACGATCGGCGAACCCGTCGGTGAGGTTCCGGACTTCGCCGTCGATGAGCAGGCCGCCCGCGACTACTTCGCGTCGGTGTTCGAGACCGTGCCCGGCTACGTCGAGTTGATGGCAGACGAGGCGTCGCGCGCTCTCGAGGGCTACGTGCTGATGCGCCAGTGGTCCCTGGCGGAGAACACGCTCGCCGCCGAGCACTCCGAGCTGTTGTTGTGCACCATCAACGCCGCCGAGTTCTCGAGCCGGTTCATCAACGTCCACGCCAACGGTGCCCGTCGGGCGGGCTGCTCGGAGGCGCAGATCGTCGAGGCGGTTCTGTGCGCCGTCCCCGTGGCGGGACTGGCGACATGGCTGACCGGCGCCGACGGGATCATGGAGGGCCGCACGTGAGTCGCAGCGCACACGACACCGGCAGCGCACATCAGATCGACAGACCACATCGCATCGAACGAGGAGAACGCACGTGAAGGTTGCAGTCATCGGTGGGGGGATCATGGGCAACGGCATCGCCCAGATCTCCGCGACCGCCGGACACGAGGTCTCGCTCGTCGACATCGACGAGGCGGCCCTGGAAAGGGCCACCGGCACGATCTCGCACAGCCTCAGCCGCCTCCTCGCCAAGGAGCGCATCAGCCAGGCTGATCACGACGGCACCCTCGAGCGTCTGTCGACGACGACCGACCTCGCTGCGGCTGTGAGTGACGCCGACGTCGTGGTCGAAGCGGTCACCGAGGACCTCGGGGTGAAGCGTGACATCTTCGCCGAGGTCGTCGCCGCTGCGCCGTCGCACGCTCTCCTCGGCACGAACACGAGCCAGCTGTCGATCACCACCATCGGTGGCGAGCTCGGTGACGACGCGGAGCGCCTCATCGGGATGCACTTCTTCAACCCGCCGGTCCTGATGCGTCTCGTGGAGCTGATCGCCGGTCTGCGGACCAGCCAGGAGTCGGTCGACCGGGCGGTCGCCTTCGCCGAGGGCCTCGGCAAGGAGACGGTGGTCTGCCTCAAGGACGTCCCCGGCTTCCTCACGAGCCGCGTCGCCGCCATCTTGCGCCTGGAGGCGTTCCGGATGCTCGAGGAGGGGCTTGCCTCGGCCGCCGACATCGACAAGGCGATCAAGCTCGCCTTCAACCATCCGATGGGTCCGCTCGAACTGGGCGATTTCAACGGCCACGACACCTTCCTGAAGGCATGTACGGCCCTGAGCGCCAGCCACGGCGACCGCTTCCGGCCGCCGCCGATCCTGCACAATCTCGTCTCGGCGGGGCTGCTCGGCCGCAAGACCGGTGCCGGCCTCTACGACTACGACGAGTCAGGCAAGAGGATCGACAAGTGAGGGCCCGACTGTGACGCAACCGCAGTGGGTTCCCGACGATCTCGAGGCTGTGTCGTTCGAGTGGCGTGAACCGGGCATCGCCTGGATCCGGCTGAACCGACCCGACGCCGCCAACGCACGCAACCAGGCGATGCGACGCGAACTGCTGGACCTGTACGCGGGCATCGCCGCCGACCCTGATGTGCGGGTGGTCGTGCTTGGCGCTGCGGGGGAGCGGCACTTCTGTGCCGGAATGGACCTCAAGGAGGCCGGCGGACCCGAGACACTTGCTCAACAGAAGGCCCGGCTCTCCCAGGGGCGTGACATCGACATCCTCGCCTCGCTGCCGGTTCCGACGATCGCCGCCGTGAACGGTGCGGCCATGGGCGGCGGGTTCGAGATGGCCCTGGCCTGCGACATCCGCGTGGTTGCGGACACGGCCCGTATCGCACTGCCCGAGGTGAAGATCGGCCTCGTCCCCGGTGGCGGCGCCACGCAACGTCTGCCGCTCGTGGTGGGTTACGCGCGCGCCGCGGAGATGATCCTGCTCGGCGACATGCTGACGGGTCCCGAGATCGTCGAAGCCGGTCTTGCCCGGAGGTCGGTGCCGGTGGGGGACCTCGACGATGCGGTGGCGGAGGTTGCGACGGCGATCGCCGAGAAGCCACCCGCGGCCGTTCGTGCCGCGAAGGACCTGCTCGCAGCGAGCCAGCGACTGCCTCTCGACGCCGGCCTCGGCAAGGAACTCGACACTCTGCTCATGTTGTTGCAGCAACGCCGCGATGACGCGTGAGCTGAACGAAGTACGCGACGGGTCCCGGCGACCGGGATCGACACGAGACGACATCACGAGGGGGATCTGATGAAGGCAGCCGTCTACCACGGCCGTGAGGACGTGCGGATCGAGGACGTTCCCGAGCCCGAAGTCGAGCCGGGACACGTCAAGATCTCGGTTCCCCACAACGGCATCTGCGGGACGGATCTCCACGAGTTCTTCTGGGGGCCGGTGTTCATTCCGACTCCGGAGGCGCCGCACCCGCTCACGGGCGCGCACCTGCCTGTGGTCATCGGCCACGAGTTCGGCGGCACGGTGGTCGAGGTGGGCGAAGGCGTCGATGACCTCGCGGTCGGCGACCTCGTCGCCGTGGAGCCGATCGAGTGGTGCAACGAGTGTCCGCAGTGCCTCGCCGGCCACTACAACCTCTGCCCCAAGATCGCATTCCACGGTGTGCACCGCCACGGTGGGGGTCTCGCCGAGTACACGGTGATTCCCCGGCGCATGGCGCACAAGGCGCCCGACGGTGTCGGCCCTGAACTTGCCGCGTTGGCCGAACCGATGTGCGTCGCCTTCCACGGAGTGGTGCGCGCCCAGCTCGAGCCGGGCCAGACGGCGGTTGTCCATGGTGCCGGTCCGATCGGGATCGGGGCCTATCTCGGTCTGCGCGCCGAGGGGATCGACGACGTCATCGTGGTGGAGCCGTCGCCGACGCGCCGCGCCGCCGTCGAGAAGCTCGGCGCACCGGTGGTGCTCGACCCGGGCGCGGACGACGTGGCCGCGGCCATCATGTCGCACACCCGCGGCAAGGGCGCCGACGCGCAACTCGACGCCGCCGGGGTACCGGCCAGCCTGAACGCGGCGATCGCGTCCACCGCCGCGCACGGTCGGGTGATCACCATCGCCGTGTTCCCCGAGCCGGTGCAGTTCAACCCGAACGACATCCTGTTCCGCGAGGTCGTCATGACTTCGTCGATGGCCTACAAGGACGATTACCCCCGTGTGCTCGAGCACATGGCCAACGGGCGCTACCCGATGGACGGGTGGGTGACCCACATCGCCATGGACGATCTCGTCAACGAGGGGATCATGGTGCTGCGGGATCAGAAGGCGATGAAGATCATGGTCGACATTGGAGGCTGAGATGACGGAGATCACCAGGCGTGCACCGGGCTCGGCGGTTCTTCCGTGACCGGCCTGATCGATGTCCACGGCCACATCGTCCTCGAGGGATCCATGGGGACGGCCGGGTGGTGCGGTCCTGAGATCGGCACCCACGACGACGGAACCGCCTGGTTCCGGGTGGGGAACTACCAGCTGGACGGTGTCGCCTACCGGGGATCGTTGTTCATCGAGACCGATCTGCGTCTCGCGGCGATGGACGAGCAGGGGATCCGGGTCCAGGCGCTGTCGCCGAACCCGCTGACCTACCTGCACTTCATCGACGCTCCCCTCGCCGTGGACTTCTGCCGCGCCCACAATGACGACCTCGCCGAGACGGTCCGCGCCCACCCCGACCGCTTCGTCGGACTGGGGGCGCTGCCGATGCAGGACATCGGGGCCGCGTGCGAGGAGCTGACGCGCATCGTGACCGACCTCGGCCTGCTGGGCGGCTACATCGGCACCGACTTCGGCACCGACCTCGACGACCCGGGTCTCGACGAGCTCTACGCCACATGCGTCGACCTCGACGTCCCGCTGTTCATGCATCCATGCCAGTCCGGTATCGACGGTCCGTTGCGGGACCGGCGCCTGCGCAAGTGGGACCTCGATCTCGTGCTCGAGTACTCCTTCGAGGAGATGGTGGCGACGGCCACGCTCGTCTTCGGTGGCGTCACACGGCGCCACCCCGACCTGGACATCTGCCTTTCGCACGGTGGCGGTTCGACACCGCTCGCCATGTCGAAGCTGCGCAAGCTGGCCGAGCGCCGTCCGGCCTCGCCCGAGTGGATCAAGGAACCGGGTGCGTTCGACGAGCACTACCGCCGACTCTGGTTCGACTGCCACGTGACAGGTGGCCGGGAGTTCGACTTCGTGATCTCCCAGATCGGGACCGATCACCTCGTCTACGGAACGAACTTCGGCGGCTGGGACCGCGGAACCGGTGCCGACGTCACCAACTACACGGACACCTTGAACGCGAACGCGGCCCGGCTGTTGCGCCTGGATCGGCGCGCGCCTCACCTTCTGGAGGGCTGAGACCGACCCCTGGAGGGCTGACCTCCGAGTGCGCTCGCCGTCGTCAGGCCGCGAGGAGTTCATCGGTGTGGTTGGTTCACGCTGCTGCATCGGCCTGGTGGGGTGGTGCGTTGGCTCGGTGGTGCCATGTGAGGTTGGGTGCGGTGCCGGTGACTGCGAGTTGGCCGTTGTGGAGGGCGGTGTGGTGGCGGCGGCAGAGGAGGGTGAGGTTGGCGAGGCTGGTGGGGCCTCCGTTGGCCCAGTGGACGATGTGGTGGGCGTCGCACCATTCGGCTGGTGTGGTGCAGTCGGGTTCGGTGCAGCAGCGGTCTCGGGCGACGAGCGCGTCCCACATGGCTGGTGGGGGTGTGCGGGTTCTCTGGCCGAGGTCGAGGACCT